>JAZUEA010000165.1:0-9524 GCA_045639945.1 Myxococcota bacterium | reverse complement strand
ACATGGCTACGATCCGACTTAAAATTTTAGAGTCGCAGCCTTCTAACCCTGCGATTTATTTACGTTACGCAGAATTTCAAAAGCGCCAAGGCAACTTTAAAGAAGCCTACAAACTCCAAAAACAGGCCGATCGTTTGCGCGGCACAGACACCTCTCCCAGGCAACTTCGCAGCCTACCCAAGAGTCGCAGATAACTCAGAAGTTTTGAGAATTATTCAGGATTTTCTTCGGACGAGACGGGTTGATCGCCGTAGAAGTAGCGATACTGCACGCTGTAGGAACGGCGGTTGAGCGTGTTTAAATCGCTCCAACGGAAGTTTTCGAACGTAAAACCTTCGAACGCCAAAATCGGCGTCACCGACATGTACATATAAACGCCTTCCGCAAGGAAAAGCCCGGGCACAATATCGCTGGGCAATTCCGGCAAAGGATGGCTCGTGACTGGACCAGGCGCGTACACCTCCCAAACCGTGCGGCCATTTGCATAAAGCGAAATGAGCGTCACATCTGGCGGCTCCGTGGGTCGGCCAGTAATACCTGGATGCGGTTGCCAAATCACTTCGCGCACATCGCCAAACGAATCGCCAGGTCCAGGATTGAGAATGTCAACCGTGCCCACAAACGGCCCGATCTTCAAACCGTCTTCTGAAAGTGACTTGGCGCTCATCAAACAATCCGAATATGGCACGCTGTACGAACCTGCCATCGGATGTGCGGTTGCCATAAAGAACCAGCGGACATCGCGACCAAACAACGCCACATCAGGCAAATAACGCAGCATCATCGACGGCGAATCGCCCGTAATTGTTGGCCATTCCAAATAGCCTTCAACACCCAAATCCATGTAATAGCGAACGGTGTACGCTTCAGGCGCACCTTCCACACCACCAGGCGGATTGTCGAGCGTTATTGGAATCATCAAATTTGTAGGCACATCCAGCGACAACGAAATGCCGTCAAGCGTGTCTCCCAAACTCACCGTGATGTAGTGCTTAAGACCCATCGCGAGCGGCGTCATCAAACTGCGCAGCTGCCACCAGTTGTAGTTGCGCTGAGACGAATCCGTGAGTGATTCAAATCGACGAATCTCATCAACAGGCAAATAACCCGCTGTTGCAACGAGCGCCATTTCACCGCCACGAGAAACAATCTCAAACGGGCCGTCTTCGTACAAAATCGCGCCAGATCCCGGATATGGCTGATAATTTCGGTTGTAAAGCGACGTGTGTGAAGTTTCGAGCAACGCAACCAAAACCATGCCTGGCTCAAGCGGCTTTGGCAAATCATTCAAGCCCGTCAAATGACCTTTCAAGTAAGCCTCTGTTGGACGCGGCTCGATATCTATATCCTGATCATCGTCATCCGGCGAAACCTGCTGCGGTTCACGCTCGTCTGGCATCAAAAAAATCGTCAAATTCTCAGCTGTCACTTTTTCGTAAGTAAAAACGCTGAACTTCGATTTCGTGGCTGTCACATCAACGGGCGGCGTCATTTCCAAATGAGAGAGCGTGCACAACCCCGATTGATTTGTCACACAGCGGTATTCGTTGCCGTTCAAATCGCGGCCAAAAACCTGCGCCTCTTCTACCGGCTTTCCGTTGTAGTAATTTCGGACACTTACGTTGATCGACCAGGCCGCGCGCTCACCAAAAATGCCGCCGTACCGCGTAAAAGGATCCATGTACCGATACGCCTCGGGCAGCGTTGCCATGGTTTCGCCCTTTGCTACCAAATCCACAAAACCAAGCATCCCCGGAGGCGTCACTGCAACGGCGGTAAAGTTGTCTTGCACACGAACGTTATCAAGTGGCACGCCATCCAACTCAAAAGTCATGTCTTCGGTGAAACCGCGGCCATTCAACAAAACTTCAGTGCCACCACCAATCGAACCGTGATCTGGCTCGATCGAGTAGATCTCCACTTCTTCATAAAACCAGAGGCCACCGCTCAATCTCACTTCCTCGCCGTCTTGATTTTCGACGGTCAAATCAGCGGCGCCCAATTCATGAATCGGTGACGAGCAAACCAAAATATTGCGGCTCACACCGGAACAAGAAATTTCGTGGCCATCGACAAAGACTCTCACGGTTTCATCAAACCCTGCGCCCGCGACCACAAACTCCACACCACCTTGCATCGGCAATCGCGAAGGCACAGCTTGAACCACTTGGAAGCCTGTCAACGACGTGTCCACAAACAAAAATGCGTCGTCTAACCGGCCAACACCATTCGCATTTTGAGCGCGAATCGAAACCAAGCCTGCTCGATGCGCCGGCGTTTTCACACGAAGAACCGTGCGCTCCAATTCGGACGCAACCACTTCGCCCAGCGCTTCGGCATAGTCCGATTCAAAAGCGATTGTTGAATTTCCAGAAAGTCCAAGACCAAAAAGCTTGATCTCGTCACCGCCCGCTGTGGAACCGTACCTGGGTTGCACGCCTGAAAGCGCCAGCGTTTCGGTATAGGTGAAGGCGTTGGGCAGCTGCACCAAACCGTTGATGTTTTGCAAAGACACATCGACCGAACCAGCATTGCCCGGCGGCGTAACAGCCGTTAACTCGCCTGTTTCTTTCACATACTTCACGCTCGACGCGTTTGCAGAACCAATTCGAACCGAAGTGGGCTCGTTTAAGCCGGTGCCTGAAATGCGAATCGACGTTCCGCCTTTGGTTGGTCCTTCCGTCGGCGAGATCGAATTCACCGAAATCGGAATGAAATACGTAAACGCATTTTCCAGCGCGACAGCGTCACCATCCGGCCAACGAACCGTTACACGCACAGTGCCCGCTTCCGAAACAGCAGGCGCAGAGCAGCGAAGCAAGCTCGTGCTCTCAACCGTGACGTTTTGAGCCAGCTTATCGCCAAAGTGAACCGTCATGCCTTCGGAAAATCCCAAGCCCACAATGCGAACTGATGTTTCCTCATTGATTGGACCACGACTGGGCATCACAGAATTGAATCGAGGATCCACTTCTGCATCGGGCATATCGCCGTCTGACCCCGCGTGCGGTTGACCGCCGTCCAAGATAGGTCGAACGTCTTCGCCGCCATCGCCCAACGTGATCAAATCGACCTGGCCGTTTGGATCGATGCAAGCGCACCAGAAACAGCACCACACACTGATCAAGCACAACAACGCGCGATTCACAGCATCCCCCAATCAGAGACGATCAAAAACAACGCACCAAGAAGCGGCAGAATCGATTTCCAAGCGTTTGAAATCTGCGCAAGCCAATCGCTGCAGGATTTTTGCAGCCGTTTTTCGCAACACGACGCCACTTCCGAAAAATCCAAATTTGGATTCGCAAAGTCGCGCTCGTCCATCAGTAACGTCTGCGAGCATCGCTTTAAACGAGCCACGGCGAATCCGTCCCCTTCGCGATCGAGCAACTCGCCTGCCATTGTAAAACGTTTTGTGGTGGCATTACCGCAGCTGGGCGACTTGGACTTCATAATGGCGAGATCAATCGGGCCAATTTCAGAAATTCGCGCTGCCACAAGCTCGCTCATCGCATCCGTAAAATCCTTGGAGCGACTTCTCGAAAACAAGCGAACTTGTCCGCCTATCACCACCAATTCGATCGGCGGCCGCGGTGACGGCATGCCCAGTTCCATTTCTGGACAAATCGTCACCACGTCAAAAAATCCGCGCGTGCACAAATTCATGAGCGCAGGACAGCGATTATCGCCGCCGTCGTAACGACAATTGTTTTGCAACAAACAGCGGCTCACCAACACGCGAGGGCGAACCACAGACGAGCATTCAGAAAAAGTCAGCGAATCCACACCAACCTCGGGGGCTTTTCCTTGCCTTCACAGACACAAATCACGAACATGCGCCGCTTTTGAATCCGAGAAAACCAGAAAGACTTCGAATGAAACCTATCGTACCAAAAAAAACACTGCGCCACTTGGAATGGGCCAGGTTATTAGAGCACCTCTCCGATTTGTGTTCCGGTGAAGTAGCCGCAAAGGCAGCACTTGAGCTCGATTTTGAGGAAAATCTACAGAAGGTAAAGTACAGTCAACGGTTAACAAGCGAAGCGCGCGATTTGATCGACGGTGGCGCGCCGCCCATGCTTGGTCAACCACCGAGAATTGCAGCGTATCTTGGTGCCGCCGCACGTGGTTCCGTGTTGGAAGCGGGCGAGCTTCGATTGATCGGTGTGCACTTAGAGACCGCAGCACTTCTGCGACAGTATTTTACGCCGATCATGGATCGAGTGCCTGCGCTCGCGTCGATTGCCGGCGATCTGGCTTCGCTTCCAACGCTGGGTCGCACACTTTTGGACGCCTTCGATGAAACCGGTGAAATTTCAGACTTTGCGTCTGGCGATCTGGGCGAATTAAGGCAGCGCGTCACAAGTTGTCACGAGCAACTCAAGTCTCGCATTGGCAGCATGCTCGAAGACACTGAAATCAAAAACATGTTGCAGGACGAATACTTCACGATTCGTGAAGATCGTTACGTGTTGCCGATTCGTTCCGGCCACAAGCGACATGTGCCCGGCATCGTGCATGGTTGGTCAGGCTCTGGTGCAACCGTCTACATTGAGCCGCAACCGGTTGTTGAAGCGAACAACCGGCTCCTTCTGGCGCAGGCAGACGTCGATCGCGAAGTGCGCCGCATTCTCACCAAGCTATCCGCGCAGGTTGGCGAAAATGCAGAAGAGATTAAGCGTTCCGTAAGGGCCTTAGACGCGATCGATCTGGCAATGGCCAAGGGCTATCTCTCCAAAGAACTCGATTGCGTAGAGCCGGAATGGGATGATCACGAGCTATTCCTCCGCCAAGCAAGGCATCCATTGCTTGCGCTTGGTGGTGTGAAAGTCGTGCCAAACGACATTGCGCTTCGTGAAGAGCAAAATGTGCTCGTGATCACGGGTCCCAACACGGGTGGTAAGACCGTTGCACTCAAGACAACGGGCATCTTGTGTTTGATGGCGCTCGCTGGTCTGCATGTGCCGGCGCAATATGGAACCAAGTTGCCGTTCCTGCCTGGGATTTTCACCGACATTGGTGACGAACAGAGCCTGGACGAAGCGCACTCGACCTTCAGTGGTCACATTGCGAACATCAAAAAGATTTTCGAAGGCATTCAGCCCGGAAGTTTGGTGTTGTTGGACGAGTTGGTGGTCGGCACGGATCCATTACAGGGTGCCGCACTCGCGCAAGCCATCCTCGAGTCTCTGGCAGACCGCGAATCACTCGTGTTGGTGACCACTCACTACGAATCATTGAAGGCGCTGCCGTTTGAGGACAAGCGTTTCCGAAACGGAGCGGTGGGTTTCGACGCTGAAAAGCACCTTCCCACGTTCATGTTGAGCCTAGATCTGCCGGGCGCATCGTCTGCTTTGGTCACAGCGAGGCGTTTGGGACTTGATCCGTGGATTGTTCAGCGCGCGAGTGAGCTTGCCGGACCTGAGCAGAGGCAACTTGAGCAAGTGATCCAGCGTTTGGAACGTGAAGCGAACGAGGCTGAGAAAGAGAGACGCACGCTCGCAGCGGAGCGGCGCAAGCTCGAGGTCGCGAGAAAGCAAGCTGAACACGATGCAGCCCGTCTTAAGGAGCGCATCAAGGCTGGAATCCAAAAGGAACGCAACGAGGCGTGGGACGAAGCACGGAAACTCAGAGATGAGTTGAAGCGACTCAAGGCAAAGTTCAGCGAAGCGCAGGCGTCGGAAGAGCAGACTCAGAAACACTACAGCCAAGTTCAAGGGATCATTGGCAAGATCTACGACGCGCAAGACGCTGATCGCCGCAAGGAAGCAGGACCTCCAGTCAAAACCAACCTTCTCAAAGTTGGTCGAAAGGTCTTCGTGGTGTCGTTAGGCGCTGAAGCAGAGTTGGTTTCCATGCCTGATTCCAAAGGTCGTTGTGAAGTACGTCAGGGAATCATCACTGCGAGAGTGCCACTGGAGGATCTGAGAATTAAAGGTCAGCCAGTTGTTCAAAAGGTGGACAAGGCCGTTGAAAAACTTCAGCAGTCTCGAGTGCCGGTCTACACTCGCCCAGTGTTTACATGGGAGAACATTCCGCCGCAAAGCCCTGATCTGACGATTGACGTGAGAGGTTATCGCGCAGATGAGGCCATGGAAGCCGTGGAAGCGTTCTTAGATACGCTCTATGAACGTGAAGCAGGTGCGGGATATATCATTCATGGTCACGGAACGGGTGCTCTCAAGCGTGAACTTCGCCTTCACTTGCCGCAGTGCACCTATGTGAAAGACCTTCGCAGAGGCGGTCACTACGAAGGTGGTGATGGTGTCACCGTGGTTCTCCTTCAGTAGTTTATCGAAAGACTCCCCTCCTCGCGTGTAATTCACCCTCTCTTCTTTCTGATCATCCCTCTCCACTCGTGTTTGATACCCTACTTTGATCCTGGTTGGTCATCTTCACCAATGATCACTCATGATCTGTATCACGGGTCGTGCTCAAACAACTTGTTCAGCATCATTCCGTATCAAAGGTTACCCCTACACACTCGTTTTGAGCGCTGTTCTGAATTCAAATCAGAGTCAACCACAGCTGCTCAGGTTCGATCTGACTCAAAGATCTACACAAAACACATCTGTAATTTACCATTCAGTTTCAAGAGTCGCCTCAAAACAATCTGAGAGCGTTCGATCTGAAACAAAAGTAGCCCTCAAACAATCTGCGCAGATTCGATCTGAATTAAGAGTTGGTCATCAACACCCTGCTGAGTCACTCACCTTGAATCCTGATCAACAAAAAGCACGTCTGCAATTGATTGATCTGTATCAAAGGTCAACCTTAAGCACACGTGTGCACCTTTGACCTGGCTCAAGAGTGAGTGCTCAACAGAAGTAAGAGTATTCGATCTGAAAGGCGGGTTGTTAAATGGCAGAAGTGCGGAAGGACGAACTTGAACTCACATCACGCGGTTTCAGGTGTGTGATCAAGCCTTGGTTTGAGCTTGTTGAGCACTTTCCAAAAGATAAAGCCCAACACGTTGCACATGATCGCACCGATCACCCAGCCGGCCAGCACATCACTCAAATAGTGCGCTCCTAAGTAGATGCGGGAAATCCCGATCAGGAACGGGAACACCAACAGCCACGGCTTCACCTTGGGCCACAGCCACAGTGCAAGGATAATTGCACCAATGGAATTCCCCGAGTGTCCACTCGGAAAAGACCGATGCGGCTTTTTTGGGTTGATCATCGTTGGATAAGCAGCCTCAACCACACCTGCTTCACATGGCCTCGGCCTCGACACGTTCACCTTCACCGTGTCGATCACGAGGTTATTGATGATGATCCCCAACCCAAACGCAAAGACAACCGCAAACCGGAACTTGGTGTGCCGTCTCCACAACCAGAAAGCGAGCAATGGCAAAAGAATAAGGAACCCGCCCGCACTCCAAGACAGGACTTTCATGATGAAAGTGACAGGTTCCACACGCAGCGATTCAAACCACTGCGACACCGCAGGGTCAAACGGTAGGAAGTTCATGCATAACCTTGAATGAAGATGGAGGATTTACAGGCGGGAATGAGAGGCTATCTCACTGGACTTGCTGCTGCTCAGGCTGCTGAACCTGCGGCGGTGCATTCCAAAGGGCTTCGAGCGCATCCAAATCACTGGCTGCAGCCTTATCAAGCTGCTCCGCATCGCCCTTGACCTTCTTCAACGCCTTCAAGAGCGACTCTTTGCGCGCCTGGAATGGACCAACATGCTTGTTCAAGCCCGCACGCTTCGCGATTTCAAGACCCATCGCCAACGCAGAATAGGCTTCCGCAATGTTGTTTTGCGCCGTTTGGGCCGTCGCAAGGTCGTCGTACATGCGGATCAACGCAAACCGATCACGCGCACGCTTGCGAACATCGAGTGATTCGTTGATCAACTTCACCGCATCGTCGTAACGCTTCTGATCATTGGCTGCACGCGCAAGCTCATGCGTGGCTTCTGCCCACTGCAACGCAGCTCCCGCCTTCTTGAAGGCCTCGGCCGCAGCCGTGAGACGCTGGATCGCGGCGTCGATGTCTTTGCCATCACGACGCTGAAGACCAGCTGCTGCCACCTCGAGAACGTGCGGCGGCATTTGAGCAAGCTTGAACGCCTCAACAGCCTTCTGCAAAAGCTGGAAAGCCGCACCCAACTCGTTCTCTTCGGTGTAAATGAACGCGCGACCCATCAACGAAGCCGCGATCGGACGCGGATCACCACCCTTGATAGACAACTCGTTGCCTTCTTCAAGCAACGCAATCGCACGCTTGGTGTCGCCCTTTTCGTAAGCAAGACGCGCAATGCGAATGAGACCCAACGCCACGTGGCTCGGATCTTCCTGCTTGCGCAAAACTTCGACAGCCGCCGTCAACTTCTCCATTGCGGTGTCGATGTTGCCTTCAAGCACATCAACTTCAGCCTGCAACAAAGAAACACGCGCCGCACTGCGAACGTGATTGCTCTGCGTCAACAAACGAGACGCGAGATCAAGCGCAACCGCAGCAGGCTTCGGCATCGCAAGCGCAAGACGGACTTCACCCAAACGAGCGAGCGCTTCACCAGCCGGGCCTGGACGACCCATGCGCTCGGACGCAGCGGCCGCAGCCTGGAACGCCTGATCAGCGAGAGCAGGCTTGCCAATCGTGGTGCCCATGGTGCCCGCTTCCATCGCGGCACCGAACAAACGCGCAAGTGCCAAGCGGAACGGACGCTTACTCATCAACACCGGCAACAAACGACGGAAGCCCGCTTCGATGCGGCCGCCATCGTTGGAAAGGAGAAGGAGCTGCTGAACCTGTGCACGACGCTTGGCGATGGTGGCGAGCTTCCAAAGGATGTCCGCGCAAGCCCACATGCCCATCGGCGTGTACTTTTCCAAGAGCGCGTTCATGAGGCCGATCGCGTGGTTCGCGCGGTCTTCGTCGTTCAAGCTGGCTCGCAACGCAGAAGAAACGCGGGGATCGCGCAATTCGAAGACCGGGTGCAAGCCATCTTGGAGAGAAGCCCAGAGCTGACCAGGTGCGACGACGCCTTCGCAGGTGCCCACCACGCGACCATCGAGCTCGAACTCGTCGTCGTGAATGAGATCTTCGATGTAGTCTTCGTTTTCGCCCAAAATCTTGCCAACGGTGAAAGCGTGGAAACGCTCACCTTCGAGCGAAGCAATGGCCAAGATGCGAGCAGCTGCAGCGGACTTGGGCAAGACTTCTTCGAGATCAATGCCCTTTTCCAAAATCGAAATCGCGTCGGCTTTGATTTCCTGAGACTCACCACTGACTGCCAGATCGTTCAACCAGGCGTGGGCCATCTTCAAGGATTCGACGTCGTTCGCGCCCTTGGCGGCCTTGGTGAGAGCTTCGGCCAAACCACGCGGCACTTCGCCAAAACGCTCAAGCAACAACGCGGACGAGAAAGCATCGCCGAAGGCCGGCAAACGAATTTCAGTCAAGCCCTGGCGATCGTGCGCATCAGCCAAGAGTTCGCTGAGCGGACCATCGTCGGCAGTGTCGTCGGGCGCGCCCAAAACCAACAACGCCTTACGCTCGGCCGAAGGC
>JAZUEA010000164.1:0-1650 GCA_045639945.1 Myxococcota bacterium | reverse complement strand
CCTGCCGATGTTCAAATGACTGGCGACGTTTTGCGCCGTATTCGTGAAATCTGTGGTGTCTCGCCCCAAGAAATTTTAACGCGCACAAAAATCAGTATTTTCACGCTGAAGTGCTTGGAAGAAGACTGCTACGCGAATTTGCCAGCTCCGGTTTATTTAAAGGGATTCCTTAATCAAATCGCGAAGTTGCTCAAACTAGATTCGCAGAGAGTCATCAGCGATTACATGGGCGCTTACGAACAGTGGCGTAAAGCAAACGGACACATCTAAAGCCGTCACCGCTGAAGATTTGCAAAAATAAGCGACAATCTTGACCAACTGCGGGCCATGGAATAGCTTTGCCAAGCACTGCTCGAGAGGATAATCATGGTTGACATCACTACGCCTGAAGAGGCGCAACGCCTTGCACGCATCATTGCTTCCGACATTCTCCTCTACAACAAAGAAGCCATCGCCAAGGGATTGGAAAACGACGACCTCTTCGATCGCCTCGAAAGCGAAATTCTTGAAGCGCAAAAGCTTTACAGCGAACGCGTCGAAGAATCGCTGCGCACCAAGTACAACTTCTTGGAGCGAGCTCTGGTCGATGTTTTGATCAAGTCGGTCGCCAATCTTCCTACGCGCGCGTGGTAATGGAGCAAGTACAGCGGTTGGTGGTCTCTGAAGATACAGCCGGCATGCGATTGGATCGCTGCTTGGCTGAGTCTGAAGAGGCTGAATCCGCCGGCTGGAGCCGCAGTCGCATCTCACAGTGGATTCGCGACGGGCGAGTACGCATCGATCAAAAAGCAGTTTCCAAACCGAGTGTGATGGTTCAGGTGGCGCAGGTCATCGAGATAGATGTGCCACCGCCGCCTGAGTTGGAACTGCGTCCAGATCCCAACGTGCCATTCAAAATCGTCTACTGTGACGACGATTTAGCAGTGGTCGAAAAGCCGAGTGGTGTGTGCGTACATCCCGGCGCAGGCCATCATGAATCAACGCTAGTTCATGGCTTGCTTTCAAAATTTTCGTTGTCACCGCTTGGCTTACCAGAACGACCTGGCATTGTGCACCGCATTGATATGGGCACATCAGGGCTTTTGGTCGTGGCGCGCAGCGAAAAAGCGCACTTGGGATTGGTCAAGCTCTTCGCGGTGCACGACATCGAGCGTCGCTACTTTGCGCTGGTGTGGGATCACGATCTGCCGTCGCAAGGTCGTTTGAGCACGCCTTATGGCCGTCATCCCGGCGACAGGCGCAAGTTTACTGCCAGGAATGTGGTGAACGGCCAGCTCCAAACCGACAAGCTCGATCCCACCAAACCCATCAAGTTACCGCAAGAAGGCAAAATCGCGACGACGAATTGGCGCGTGATCGAGCGTCGTGGTCCCTGTGCGTTGGTTGAGTGTCGGCTTGAAACAGGTCGAACCCACCAAATTCGTGTGCACATGAGCGAAATGGGCTCACCGCTCGTTGGTGATCCGCTGTACGGCGTTCGGCGAAAAATCGAAGGGCCGCTACGAATCATGGGGGCTGAGTTCGGTTTGGAGCGACAAGCCTTGCACGCTTGCACGTTAGGATTCCGCCATCCGGTAACAGGCGAATCGCTGCATTTTACTTCTGAGTGGCCAGCCGACCTCGCACGCATCACAGAGGCGTTGCAATTTC
>JAZUEA010000163.1:0-5146 GCA_045639945.1 Myxococcota bacterium | reverse complement strand
CACCATCATTCGTTCCGACGATCCGCAGATTCAAACCAAAGAAGATTTGAACGCGATCTTCACCTGCCTGGCGACTTTGGGTACGCGCGGTGACGGCTTCGAAAAGGGCTTGGAATCCATGCGCGTGAGCTTGTCGTGCGCAGCGGATGCCTGCTTGGCTGCTTGCTACAACGCGGGTGGTTCTGAAGAAGATTGCTACATCAACTGCCGTGCGCCGAACAGCAAGCTCTTTGGCAAATGCTGCAAGCCCGATGGAACTTACGATCCCGCTTGCGTGATCGGCGAAAACGACGAAGAACCTGAATTCTTGCGTCCCGATGCGATGTTGGTCGTTATCTTCATCAGCGATGAAGACGACTGCTCCGATCCGTCGGCCAACTACGCCGCTTCTAAGCGCGCCATTTGTAAGTACGGTGTGGGCGACAGCGATGGCGACGGTATTCCGGATGGTTACCGCGACAGCTCACTCTGCCACCGCTCTCCGCAGGAATGCTTCGTGAGGGAATGCGGCGCACCGGGCAACGGCGAAAGCTACGCAGATCGCGCCAAAGCCTGTTACAAGCAGCGCTGCGATATTGGTCGTGACAATAACTCCGCTTGCGAGTGGTACCGCGACGACTTGACCCCGGTTGCCGACTATTACGACTTCCTCACCAGCTTGAAGGGTCAGCCGATTGAGCAGTTGGTGCTCGCAACCATCGTGGGTAACCGTGCTTACACCAGCGATGGTAACTCACCGATTTTCTTCAATTATGGCACGCCAACAGAAGCCTGCTGCACGAGCTACACCGGCGGTATTTGTGTCGATCAGGAGCACAACGAAGTTTGCTGCCCAGACGGCATCTGCCAAGGTGTTCCAAACGCTTCTTGCAAGTCCTCTAACGGTGAGGCTTTCGCTGGTAAGCGTTACTTGGAGTTGGCTGAACTCTTTGAAGCAAACGGCATTGGTTGCCCGGCTGGCAAGGAAGGCGATGAAGCTGAGTGCGTGACCATTTGCCAGGATGACTTTGCGTCTCCGCTTAAGGCAATTCGTGACCGCATCATTCGAATCCTCGCGACGTATTGCTTGGATCAGGCGCCCACTTGCCAGGTTTCGGCGACTCGCGATGAAGAAGGCAATGTGGTGCCTGCTCGTCCGTGCGAAACGGCCGAAGAATTTGCCAACATCAACAACTACTTGATCTTGGTCCGCAAGGCCTGCACCACTTCCGTGGCGGATGGCGGTTTGTGCCAAGAAGTTGTGCCGTCGCGCATTTTGTGCCCCGGTCCGAACTGTACGCCTGATCCGAAATTCCCTGGCGATGAATGGGAACTCGTGTTGAACGAGCCGAGCTGCCCGGGTAACGCACTCATTCGCTTGCTTTACACGCCTGAAGCTGGTTCCGAGGTCTCGATTGAGTTCCTCGCGGGCGAAGGTTCTGTTGCTGCTATCACCGGCCAAGAACAGAGCGATGCTGGCGTCTCCGATTCCTCTAATGCTGCGAAATAAAAGTGATTTTGCAGTTCTCCTGCCTCTAAGCATTATCCATGGAACCTGACAAAAGTGATCTCATCCTGGAGGAACTTTCGCGACTCCGGGACGAGGTAGTCTCTACGCGCAATGCCGGCATTAAAACCGACAATGTTCTCAAAGGCTTAGCGGTAGAGTTTAAATCTGGCGCGCAGAAGCAGGTCCAGGGTGAGCATAAGCTGCTCATCAACTCGATCTTCTCCTACATTCTTTTTGCGCTTTTGGCGTTTGGCGGTCTTTACTTGGCGTTCCAGGCCAAACTCGACAAACAGCGTACTGATCAAACGCTCTTCGAAAAGAAAGAAGCGTCGTACAAACGCGAAATTGCTGAGCTCAAAGCTGAAGTTGGCCGTTGGAAGCAGATTGAGCGAGAGCTTTTGGAATTTGAACGTTTGGTGCGCGAAGGCAATAAAGAGCAGGCAGTTGCTAAGTTTTCGTCGTTGCGCCGCGTGCGATTTTCAGGATTGCTCGAAGACTTAATTGTGCGATTCCGTGGCGACGTGGCAGAAGAGACCTACGAGCGCGGTGTTGAGCACTTTAAGGTGGGCAACTTTGAGAAAGCCGATGAAGCGTTCTTGAAATCGCTCGAATACAGCGAGTCGCCATCGTACTTGGCGGATTTGCTTTATTATCAAGGCATGTCTGCGGTTCGTATCAAAGATTATCCGCGAGCGGCAGAGATTTTGCGAAAGGCGTTGTCGTACAAACATCAGCCAAAGGTGCATGCAGAAATTCAGTATCACCTGGCGTACGCCTACGATCGCATGGGTGAAAAGCGAACGGCGCGTGAACTCTACCAGGCGTTCGTGAATCAGCACCCAAAGCATCCGCTGCAACCACGAGCGGTTCGCCGCATCAATGCCTTAAAGGGCAACGGTCCTGAAGCTGCGGCCAATTAACCGCAGCTTTTTTATTGGATTTGTGAAATCAACGAACTCAAACCAGGCGGAGTTTTGGGCGGCCAAAGGGCGTGGGCGGCGGATCGTCATCCGGCGAATCATCGCTGGATTCTTTTGAATCTTCAGCGCTTTCAGAATCTTCTACCGGGTCATCATCGTCAACTTCAGAGTCAGGCGAGTCGTCTTTTACGAAGCTCATGTCGGGTTTGTACGGCTCATCCTCGTCGTCGTCGTCAGAAGCTTGCTTGAAAAGAGGAATGATTTTCGGCTCTGTTTTCTTTGGTGCGGCTTCGGATTTCTTCGATTCTTTTTGAGCAACTTCGGACTTCGAGTTTGCCTCGACCCTGCTCATGAGATCCATGAAGCCTTTGCTTTCCAAGAAACGCGTGAGCTCCGGCGGCGCACTTTCCGGGAAAAAGTAGACCTCTTCGCCGCGCTGAACCATGTAAATGGCCTGGTATGGCAACACACAGAGAAATCGCTGACCGCCAAACGACAAACTTGCTTTGATGCAGAGCGGCTCGAACTCAAGCGTTGGCAAGTGAAAATTGCGACTCAAATTGAGCAGCAGGCGAGGGCCTTTTTTCAAATGCTCTGGCACCACAACTTCTTCTTGCCTGGGGTCCAATGTGAGGGCGATGAGCCCTTGATCGATGAGCTCAATCAGTTTTTGGCGCTTTTCGCGCTCTTCTGTTGTGGGAAATCTCATGAATCTTCGCTCCGAAAAGTGCGCATGATTTAACACAGCCCAAGAGTGCTTGGAAGAACTGGTAGATTGTGTCGATTCGTGTTAGCAATTTGCGCCTTTCGCTCGCAGGTTTTGGGCGTTTTGAGGGCTAGGATTTCGATGCAAATTTCTTTTTTGCGAAGCGTGTGTTTCGCCTTCATTCTTGCAACTTTGTCTTTGATTTCAGGCGTGTTCGCACAGGATATGCCTCAGATTGCTTTGCAAGGCGACCTTTGGCGCGAGAACGAGCTTTCTGATTTGTGGACACGACGTCGTATGGCTTTGGAAGATGGCGACAGCGTTCGCGCTTCCGAGTTTGTTGAGCAAATCGTTCGGCGCAAAGATGATTTAGGCATTCTCCGGCTTGATAATTTTGCTTTTGCTCTCATTCGCGAAGCTCGAAACTTGCCTGAAAATCAAGCATTACCGCTGTTGGCTGAAGCTGAGCGCTTGGCGCCTGGCTTGCCGGAAATCGAAGACGCCAAAGTTCGTGCCAGTTTAAAAGGTGGTTTTGCGGTTCATCACGCAGCGTTTGCAAAAGTGAAAGCGCTGCAAGCACGTTGGGCGGATTCCAACCTTAGCATTCGAATGACGATGTATTTATTGTCGCATGCGGGTTGGCTGCTTTTGTTTGTGGGAATCGCGTTTTTCTTTACGCAGCTGGTGCGTTACGGTCGACAACTCTATCACGATGTGGGTGAAGCGCTTCCGCTTGCGAATCGCGGCACGATTTTAATCGCCATCGTGTTGATTGCAGCTGTGCCGTATTTTTACGATTCTACACCGAGATTACTGTTTTATATCGCGGCTGTTCTGTTTTGGGCTTACCAAAAAACTTCTGAACGCGTGATTGAATTTGTGTTGCTCGTCGTGATGGGACTTTCGCCGCTTGGCTTCCGTGCTTATGACGCGCTTTCTCACGGCATAACCGGCGAAGGTGGTGATTTGTACGCATTGGAGCTCAATCCGACAGATCGTCAAGCTCGCGAATCGCTGGATGCAGTGCTTGCGGAGAATGGCGGTGATGTCATGGCGCATGCAGCGCTTGGCCTTGCTCACAAGCGACTTGGTCAGCTCGATGAAGCCATTTCTCACTTGCAAACTGCGGTTGAGCTTGCGCGCGACTACAACAATCCCGAGCTGAAATCTGACATCCTTGCGCACAGCTTGATTCGATTGGGCAATGCACAGTTCGCAATGGGTCGTTTTGAAGCCGCAGATGCCGCTTATCGAGAAGTTGCGCAGGTTACTAAAAAAACGATTTTCCGAGCAGTTGCTTCCTTTAATCGCGGTCGTTTGTATCTGCGAGCTCAAAAGTTTGCCGAAAGCCGAAAGTTGCTCATCGAGGCGATCGCTTCTATGCCTGATTTTATGGAACGGTTCGGCATTGGTGACGTCGCGGAGCCGCAGCGAAATCGCTTCATTGTTGATCTCTCCATGAAAGATCTGGTGTTCGCCACAACTTTCCCGCCGCTTTTCGAAAGCACAGAAGGCGCGCGCGCATTGTTTGTGCGCCACATCGCTCCATTGCCAGAGCTTGCGGCTCCGCTTACCGCCGTTGCGTTCAGCATCATGTGCTTGCTTATTGGCATGATTCAATCTCGTTTGCGATTGTCGCAGCCATGTTTCCGCTGTGGTACGCCGGCGATGCAAGTAACGCGCGGTCGGCCAATGTGTGAAATGTGCGATGCGATTTATGGACAACATAAGTCCATGGAGCGCCAAGTGGTGTTCCTTAAAGAAGAAGAAATCGATCGGTATTCCGCCATCAAGCGCTGGGGATCACGCATTGCGGGCATTCTTCCCGGTTTGCCCTTCATGCTTTGGGGGCATCCTGTGCGCGGATTTTTTGTGATGGCGATCGCCATTGCGTTTGGCATGTCTCTTACTTCTGGCATCACATACCAGGCGGCAACGATGTCGGTGCAGGATTCTTTCGGCACAGGCTTTTCAATCCTGGGATTGATCGTTCTCTGGGCGTGGATGTTGTACCGCGCGATCATGGACAAG
>JAZUEA010000162.1:0-4702 GCA_045639945.1 Myxococcota bacterium | reverse complement strand
CGCAGACCATTCCGATGAGAACAGGGTGACTGTAAAACCAAGCAATGACAGGCGAAAATGCAGCCAAAATGCCGCACATCAAAAGACCAACGCCGATTGCGAACCAAAAAAGACTGTCTTCTTGATCGCGTGAAAGTTCGGGCGCTTGCACCAACGCGCTGCCGACACCCAAGCCGTTAAAAGCCTCTACGATGACTGCGATGCTCCAGGAAAGGCCGGCCAATCCCATTTCTTCGCGCGACATAAAGTGGAGGAGCACCAGCGTGCTGATCAAATCGACCACTTGGGAAAGAGCCGTGGCAGATCCAAACCAGAGAAAACCGCGTTTGATCTGCTGTTGTGTGTCGATGGCCAAAGTCACCACTCCTTTTGAGGACGGCGTAAATGTGGAAAGTCAGCTGCAAACAGCGACTTGCGCATTCGTAGACTGAAAATCTGTAGTGATTTTAAGGGGTTGAGAAGGTTAGCGGGAAAGGCAGTTCTGAACTTTTTTGAATAGTTCTTCGGCTTTGAATGGCTTGTTCACGTAGCCGGTCGCGCCCGCGTTGATGCCTTCGATCATCGACATGGCATCGGTTTTTGCGGTGATCGCAATGATGGGAATGCTCTTGGTTTCTTGGTAGCGGCGAATTGCTTTGATGAGCTCCAAACCATCCAAAACGGGCATCATCATGTCGGTCAAAATGATGTCAGCTTTGAAGTCTTCGAGTTTTCGCAGGCAATCCAAGCCGTCTTCCGCGGTTTCTACCTGAAAACCATATTTTTCGAACGTGCGCCGAAGAAGCAGACGAGCCGGAGCTTCGTCTTCAACAATCAGCATTCGCTTTTTCTCATCATCCGCCATGGGAACCCCTTGTGTGCGGAACTGTCCTAGTCGCGTTTAGGGCGACTGTAAAGAAAATCGCGGACTTACTCCGCAGGCCAGGGCAGATTGAATTCGACGATGACGCGATCTTGCATCTTAATTGCGCCCATCATGACTTGGAACGGCGGAATGCCGAAGCGGGTGGGCGGAAATTCGATGCGTCCGTGCACGTGGCCTGGCGTAAAATCGAGCGGAATCACGACCGGCGCGGTGTTGCCCATGAGTGTGAGCAAGCCTTCCGCTTTGGATTCAGTGAATTTGCCGTCAAAAATCACTTCTTTGTGGCGATCGGTGTGAAGAACGTCGCGATTCATGTACTTGTGGATGTCGTTGATTTCCCATTGGAAAAGGGAACTCGGCTCCTTCGCGTTCTTTTTCATTTCACCTTCACAACGCAAAGACGTGGCGTCACAAACGGTGTGAACGTGATCACCTTCGATGGTGACTTCAAAGCGATCTACGCATAAGCGCAAGTTGTGAGCGGCAGGAGAGAGAAGGCCTGCTTTGAATGTGTAAACATGCAGCGTGCCTTCATGGATTTTGATGTTTAAATCGGTTGAAATTTTCATGGCGCCGTACTTTACGCTTTGCGCGTTTTTATTTCCACTTTGCTAAGCGAGTCATTTTTTATGAAACACGTCTTGCGACGGGTTTGTATCGCCATTTTGTGCGTGTGGGCTGTATTGGCTTTGGTATTCGTCGTTCTTCTGATGTGTCCGTTTGAGTTAACACCCTTTGAAACTCGAACCGCGAGCACACTGTTTTACGACGTCAATGGTTCGTTACTCCGCGATGTACCAACTAAAAATAGTACGCGAGCACGTTGGCGATCTCTTGATGAAATTTCGCCGTTTGTGCCGCAAGCCATGGTCGCTCTCGAAGATCGCCGATTTTATGAGCATTTTGGTGTGGATCTTAAAGCGGTGGCGCGAGCTCTGCGTGACAATTTAAAGGCGCGTCGTGTCGTTTCGGGCGGAAGCACAATTACGCAGCAGCTGGTTGAAATTGATTCTGGCAAGCGTTCACGGACGATTTGGAGCAAGGCAGTGGAAGCGATGTCGGCGTTGCGATTGGAACGCTCGATGTCGAAAAGCGAGATCCTTGAACAATATTTAAATCGTGCACCGTTTGGTTATCAGCAACAGGGAATTGAATCAGCAGCTCAGTTTTACTTTGGTAAATCAGCACTTGCACTTACCTTGGCGGAATCTGCAATGCTGGTCGGTGTGCCGCAAGCGCCGTCTGTTCAAAATCCGCTGGCCAATTTTAAAAAAGCAAAAGCACGGCAATTACGCGTGTTAGATGCGATGGTTCGCGAAGGCATGGTGAGTGAGGCTGAGGCTGAGCTTGCAAAACAGCAAAATATTATTCTCGAGAAACCTAAAATTCCTTTTGAAACACCGCACTTGACAAATTACTGGCTTCGAACATTTAACGACCAATCGCCGCGAGTGGTGCACACCAACATCGATTTGCCGCTGCAACATGAAGCCGAAATCGCTGTGCGTGAAACGGTGATGTCGCTGCAAGACAAGCGCGTTTCTGAAGGCGCTGTGATTGTTTTGGAGAATGGCAAAGTCGGCTTAGATGCGGTTCGCGCTTGGGTGGGCAGTCCCAACTATTTTGAACCACGAGCAGGCCAGGTCGACATGGTTATCAGCCCGCGACAGCCTGGTTCTGCGCTTAAGCCGTTTGTCTATGGCCTTGCGTTGGAGCGCGGATTTAAAGCGGATTCGCTTTTGCCAGATCGCCCCACGCTGTTTAAAGCTGAAGGCGGTACGTTTCGACCTCGAAATTACGATGGAACGTTTCACGGATTGGTGACACTGCGGCAGTCGCTTGCGTGCAGCTACAATATTCCGGCGCTTTGGTTGGCGAATCGCTTGAAAGCAGATTCGGTGCTTCAGCGTTTGCGTGACATTGGCTTTAGCACTCTCAATCAGTCTGTTGATTTTTATGGATTGGGCATTGCGCTCGGCAACGGCGAGGTCACGCTTTTTGAGTTGGCCAAGGCGTATCAAGTTTTGGCGCAAGGTGGCATTCGCAAGACTGCACAAGGTGAAGAGCGGATCATGCCTGAAAATGTGGCGAATTTGTTGAGCGATATTCTTTCTGATCCCATCGCGCGTTCGCCGGCTTTTGGTCGCTATGGTCCCACTGAAACGGATTATCCAACTGCAGTAAAAACCGGCACTTCAAGCGATTTTAATGATCACTGGACGGTTGGATTTACACCGCGATTTACCGTTGCAGCCTGGGTTGGAAACTTTGATGGAAGTCCCATGGACGGTCATGAAGGCATGCGCGGCGCGTCTATTTTGTGGCGCCGAGTAATGGATTTGGTGAACGCGCACCGAAATGAGCCATTTTCTCACAACGGATTGGTTAAAAAATCCGGAGAGTTCGGTGATGAATGGTACACGTTGGGTCCTTTGAACGGCGTCGAAGTTTCTCGCAGAATTGGAGAAAAATTCGAAATTCTCTTTCCATTTGACGACGATGTATTGGTGTTCGACGCCGATGTGCCGAAGCGTTACGCCAAATTTAAATGCAAAGTTGAAAGCATTTACGACGACGTAGAATTTGCGTTGGATGGCGAAGTCTTGCCTGGCAGCGGCAAAGAACGTTGGTGTTCACCGGATACAGGTTCTCACGTTCTCGAAGCTTGGCCGCGAAGCGAACCCTCTTTGAAGCGCTCTGTCCACTTCAAACTTGAGGGTAAACCGTGGAAGCATTGAAGCGAGTCTTTGTGCTTCTTCAACTTTCCTGCGATTTCGAATCTCGTCTGAATCTGTTCGCGCTGTTATTTCCTGCATGAAATCTGTATCCTCCGCGCGATTTTTGCCGGTAAAGGAGAAAGCCTTGCGTAAGTGGTTTGGCACCGATGGCGTGCGTGGCGTTGCAAATCGAAATCCCATGACGGCCGAAGACGCGTTGTCGCTTGGACGCGCGGTAGGTTATTACCTCCGTCAAAAATTGCATGGCGCTCGTCGTCCGAAAGTGCTGATTGGCAAGGACACGCGACTGTCCGGCTACATGTTAGAAAACGCTTTAGTTTCGGGACTTTGCTCGGTTGGCGCAGAAGTTCACTTGCTTGGTCCTTTGCCTACGCCCGGCATTGCGTTTTTGGTCTCCAACATGCGCGCCGATGCAGGCGTGGTGATCAGCGCGAGTCACAATCCCTTCCAAGATAACGGCATCAAGATCTTTGGCCCCGACGGATTTAAGCTGCCGGACGAAGTGGAAAGCGAACTGGAAGCTTTGGTGCAAAGCGATGAACTGTTCGCATTTCGTCCGACCGGTGTGGACATTGGACGCGCGTATCGCATTAACGATGCGGTCGGCCGTTACTCTGTTTTTGCCAAAGCTGCGTTTCCAAAAGATCTCACGCTCGAGAATTTGAAGCTCGTTATCGATTGCGCAAATGGCGCGTCTTATCACGTGGCTCCTCAAGCGTTGCATGAACTTGGCGCAGATGTGACGCCGCTCGCGGTTCATCCGGATGGCATCAATATCAACCGCGGCTGTGGTGCATTGCATCCGGAAGTGATGGCGCAGGTTGTTCAAAGCACCGGCGCAGATGTGGGAATTGCACTCGACGGCGACGCCGATCGCTGCATCTTGTCGGATGAAAAAGGCCAAATTGTTGACGGCGATCACGTGCTGGCCATGTTGGGGTTAGAGCTCAAGCGACAAGGTAAATTGGCGCATGACACCGTTATTGCAACGGTCATGAGCAACATCGGTTTGGAACGAGCGCTTGCTGCACAAGGCATTTCTCTCGAGCGCGTGGGAGTGGGCGATCGCTACGTCGCAAGCCGTATGCGCGAAGGTGGA
>JAZUEA010000161.1:0-5658 GCA_045639945.1 Myxococcota bacterium | reverse complement strand
CCGACTTACTTCATGACGGAGTGCGCGCGGGCGTCAGAGAGCTTGAGGTTCTTGGCATCGCTACCGTCGGAGTCGGTGTGACCTTCGACGCGGACCTTCTTGATGTGCGGAGCGGTGCGGAGAACCATTGCGACCTGATTCAAGATGTCGAAGCTCACGGGGCGGATGACCGCCTTGTTGGTCTCGAAGTAGACCTTATCCATGATTTCGATCTTCTCAGCGGTGACCTTCACGCGGCCATCGGGGCAACCATCTTCATCGTCGATGCCGTTGAAGATTTCGGCCTCGTCGGGGCACTTATCGTTAATGTCGAGGATGCCATCCTTATCGTTATCAGGATCGGGGCAACCATCTTCATCTTCGAAGCCATCAACATCTTCGGGGTGATCGGGGCACTTGTCGTTGCCTTTGCAGATGTTGGCGTAAACGTTTTCGAGACCCTGTTCCATGACCCACGGATCGCAGATGCCGTCGTTGTCGTTGTCAGGATCGGGGCAGCCGTCGGTGTCTTCGAAGTTATCGAAGTCTTCGGCCTCGTCGGGGCATTGATCCACGGCCTTGCAGACGCTCGCGTACTTCTCGCTCAAGCCCTGCTGCTGGACCCACGGATCGCAGATGCCGTCGTTGTCGTTGTCAGGATCGGGGCAACCGTCGGCGTCTTCGAAGCCATCCTTGTCTTCAGGATCGTTCGGGCACTTGTCGTTGATGTCGAGGATGCCGTCCTGATCGTTGTCGGGATCGGGGCAACCATCGAGATCTTCGAAGCCGTCCTTGTCCTCAGGATCGAGGGGGCAGGCATCTTCGTGATCCCAAATGCCGTCTTTGTCGGTATCAAACAGGCGCTTGTGGTAGGCCAAGCCCAAGAAAACGCGGTAAAGCGGTGAACCGTAGTCCGGGATGATACCGGTGCCGCCGCCCAGGGTGGTGACGAGGCCGATGTTGGTGAAGATACGCAAGCCCAAATCTGCTTCAAGCGGCTTGGTGGCGCTGTCAGAGCGAACGTCGCTGACAGGAACAGCGCCGAAAACTTCGCCCATCAAAACGAAATCGCGGTGGCCGAGTTCAACACCAACACCCGCGCCGTAAGTGAATTCGTTGCCGAGTTCGAGGTCTTCAACAACCTTCTTTTCGGGGCGGAACTTGAAGCCGGCGTTGGCCGAAAGCTGGATGGCAGAGAAGCGACCTTCGAGGATCAACTTCGGGTTCAACGTGAGGATGTCAGCACCGACGTACTTTTCTCTGTCGCCAGTGGGGATGGAGATCGGCATCGAGAAGGCGATACCAAAGCCCTTACCTTCGTCCTTGGGAGCCAATCCCGCGATACGAACCTTGGGAATCACGCGGATATCACCCAAGGTTGCGCCTTCGCCCGCTTGGTACTTTGCGTCGGTTGCTTCACCGTAAACAAAGTGAACGGGAACGGCGACGCCGAGTTCGAGGCGGTCGAAGAAACCAATAGAGCCCATGATGTCGAGCGTGGTGAGGTGCTCGATCAACTTGTTGATGACCTTGTCGTTTTCATCGCGCACAACCAGTGGCTGGTTGGCGTAATCGGCCATCACCGAAGGCACAAAAGTGAGGTGCGTAGCGGTCTGGGCGCCTTCAACACTCAGATAGTTCCACGTACCTACGGCTGGTTTAAAGTTTTGGACATCTTGAGCCTGGGCCTGGGAAGCACATGCCAGCGTGAGAGCTGTAGCGAATAGGCCTTTTCGACAAAGCGACATCGGATTCTCCCCGAAGTTGAATTGCGTAAATTGCGCGGAGCTTACCAATTACCGTTTCATGTGCAAGATTTATCGCCAAATTTTGAAAACTTAGGACTTCTTAATATTACTTTTAACTGTCAACGCCTTGATCAAAAAAGCAATTGTCGCAGGGCTACAACCTGCAATCGAACTGTGATATGCGGACACCTTAAGTATGAATTGGAGACTCAACCATGGGTGATCTTGAGCAGAGCGCATCTGGCGCAACCAATCCACAAGCGAACGGTGCGTCGCTCTTGGAGACCTTTGAAGGTGGCATTGTGGCTTTGGGCGAATTCCTGGAAGGACAATCCTTGAAGCAGGGTGATCGCGTTGAAGGTTACGTAAAAACCGCCGAAGTGATTAAAGACTCCGAAGAGCGATCCTGGGCAATGGTCGAGTCTTCAGAGGGGGCTTTGCTGGGGCGCGTGGCTCTCGAAGAAGTGACTGGTTTGCCTCAATCTGAAAAGCTCAGTTTTTTGGTTGAGAGCCTTGCGAAAGAACCCCAGCGAACAGTGCTCTCCCGAAAAAAAGCTTGTCTTTACGAGCTTTGCGAATCTTTAAACGCTGCGGTTGAGTCCAAAAAGCCTGTTTCTGCGACGGTGCTTTCGCGTCAGCGCGGCGGCTTCTCGGTAGACATTGGCATCAAGGCATTTTTGCCGTACCGCGAATTAGGTGTACGCGGTGATTTCGATTCGATGATTGGCCAAAAATTTGATGTTTTGGTTCAAAAATTCGATTTGAAACGCGGAGTTGTGGTTTCGCGCGCGGCCTTGGTTGCTACGGAATCCACTGAAATTGCAGCAAAATTGGCTGATGCGTACGCCAATGGCACGCCGGTTGAAGGTGTTGTGAAAAACATCATTAAATTCGGCGCGTTCGTTGATTTGGGTGGTGGTGTTGATGCGCTTTTGCACATCGCCGACATGCGTTACAGCCACGTTAAGCGTCCGAGTGATGTGGTTTCGGTTGGTGATCGCATAAAAGTCAAGGTGTTGCAGTTTGGTGAAGGCCAAAAGACGCGCGTTGGTTTAAAGCAGCTCACGACGGATCCGTTCATCGAAGTTGAAACGCGTTTCCCGGTTGGTTCGGTAGTTGAGGGCGAAATCGAGAGCGTTGCTGAGTTTGGCTTGTTCGTCGCGCTGGCGGACGACATTCAGGGCTTGATCCACTCGTCCGAAATCGCGTGGGGTGTTCGCCATCCACTTAAGGGTTATGCAGTGGGTCAAAAGGTGAAGGCGATGGTTTTGTCTCACGATGTTGAGCGCCGTCGCATTCGCTTGAGCATCAAGAAAACGCAAGAAAATCCGTGGACTACCCTGAAACAGCGCTACCCGGTTGGTACTTGCATCAAGGGTACGATTCACACGGTCGTTGATTATGGTCTGTTTGTGACGGTTTCGCAGAATGTGGACGGTTTGGTTCACATTAACGATTTGCCGTGGGTCGGTGCACATGGAAAGCCCCAAGATTATTACCAAAAAGGCCAAGAGCTTGAGGTGATGATTTTGGAAATCGACGATGAACGTGAGCGGATTACTTTGGGCGTGAAGCAAATCGCCGGCGTTGATCTGATTGAAGTTCCTGAAATTAAAAAGGAAACTGCCGAAAATAGCGCTTCAGAAGTAACAACTGAAACGCCTTCTGCAGAAACGGAAAATCCGTGAAATCGCGTCGGCGCGAAGACGATAACGCGGCAGAAGTTTTAGCGCAGATTCTGCGACTTTGGGGCCGATACGCGTTTGATACGGAACTTGGAACTTCGCAGGAAACGGCTGTAAAGCTTGAAAACTGGGCGCAGCATATTCTGCAAGGTTCAAATGTCGACGTGTCGAATTTTGAGCAGCCCTGCAGTCAACGTCGCCGTTACGCCGAGCTTTGTGCGTTTGTAGAGCGTCAACGCCAGGCAGAGCGGCATGCGCTCGATACTGCGAACGAAGAAATCGACGGCGCACTTTTGAAAATCTCTATTCATATTGGTGCGTTACAGTCTGAAGTTCGTCGATTGATGGGCGAATCGAAAGATCCGTCGCTTTGTGAGTTGGTGAATGGTTTAGAAGCGCTCGACGCAGAGGTTGGCGTGTTGCAACGTCGCTCGCAAATGATGCGCGGTGAAACCGATCAAGATGCGTTGACTGCACTTCATAGCCGACAAAACTTTGAGCTAACTCTCTCGAATTTATTAGCAAATCATCGTTCTGTTCTGTGCATGCTGATCGACTTGGATCACTTCAGCCGACTGAATGATTCTTACGGTCACAGTGTGGGCGATGAATTTTTGCGGCGCGTCGCTCGCGTTTTACAGATTGCGTTCGATGGCCCAGAAAGCTACGTGGCGCGGTTTGGCGGCGAGGCGTTTGCGGTTTTGTTGACCGACGTTGATTTGAATGACGGCAGCGCACGCGCAGAAGAAATTCTTGAGAAAGTTCGCGGACTTTCGTTGATGCAGGGCGAGTCGCAAATCTCGCTGACAACGTCGATTGGTTACGTTCAATCGTTCCCGCGTGAGCAAAAAGACGCGCTTTTGAGTCGAGTGAAACGAGCCTTGTTCAGTGCCAAGCGCCATCGCGATTGCGCGGTTGCGGGCTAATGAAATCATTGAGCCAAAACGCCTATTTTTTCGCGGATCTCCATTTAAATGAGCGTCCAGATGGCGCAGCTCGTTTGGCCTCTGTTTGTGAAGCGTTGGATGCGCTGATTGCAGAGCGACCAGTGTACGCCTGCTTTTTGGGTGATACACTTGATTTCTCTTGTGGTTACGCAGGGTTACGGCCTGCTGCTTTTTTTGATCGCATTGAAAAACTGGTTTTGCAGGGTTCGCAAGTTGTGTTTCTCACTGGCAACCACGATCCGGCTTTGTCGCCAGATGTGTTGCGTTTGGGATGTCAAATTTGGGATCCCGGAATTTATACTTTTGGAAAATACAAAATCTATTTGTCACACGGTGATTTAGATATCGTACAAGGTAAGAGAAAAGTCATTTGCCAGCTTGCTAGAAACTCACAAATTTTAAGACTTGTGCGACTTTTGCCGGAACGCTTCGTGACTGCTTTGACAGATCTATATGGTCAGCGACCGCAGAAAACTCGTCGACCTTTTGTGCGGTTTCAAACGCTGGAGCTTTGACGAGCACTGCAATATCGCCTCCGTGGTCAGGCGGATTTCATTCTTTGCGGTCATTTGCACTGCGCGATTGAGCTGTCGGGGGTGGGCGATTTGCCCTCTCTCAAAGTACTGGGTCCGTGGGCCAACGGCGTGAATTCGCAGCCTTATTGCTTGCGCTTGGAGGGGGGAGAAGGTTAGAACAGAGCGGCATTGTCATGGGGAGTTAGAGATGTCTCTACGCACTTCACGAATGGCGCGTTTTTTAGCCTGTGCGGCTTGTGCCGGCGTTTTGGGCTACGCCGCTGAATCTTCGGCCTACTCTCGTACGTGGTACAAGTTGACCACGGGCAACGGTCACGGTTTCCAGGTTTTTGATCGCCAAGAAGGGCGTATTAACGTCTTCCTTGAGCATCCTTATCGCTATCTCGTTCCGGCAAACACCAAGCGTGATGGTGGTATTGGACGTCGTAACCTGGCCCACGATATCTACTTTGGTGTTCGTGCCAACGGTCAAAGCACCTGGTTGCATGATCTTCATGAACCGTCCTACGACAACCAGACCAACATCATCACCGCTTCGTCAACGCAAAACGGTGTAAAAACCGACGTTTATTACTACTCGCCTTACGGTTACGAAGGCAACGCGATGGTGATGCTCATCAAGGTCACCAACCAAAACGCGTCGGGCACCATTTCTGTTTACGCCAAGCCTAACTTGAAGCTCGGTTCCACAAATGATCGCGTAAGCCCTGGATTTAACGGCGAAAGCATCACTTGGAACAACGAGTACGCTGTTGAAACTGGT
>JAZUEA010000160.1:0-6339 GCA_045639945.1 Myxococcota bacterium | reverse complement strand
ACATGGCTACGATCCGACTTTACAAACAGCTTACGACACTCTAAAGTGAGTCGACTCTGCTCAAATGCAACACTTCCCTGTTGTGTTGAAATGGCTTTAAGTCCAGTTGCTTCGAGCTTGTTGATGTCGCGGCCAGACTGGGAACCACAGATTTCGTAGGCCTTGCGCATTGCTTCAGAATCGCCCAAGAAGGACAACGTATAAACATCATTTTTCTCAATGAATTCATACGTATAGCGTTCTGGGCGAACAAAGCAAATTGCGACAGGACGTCCCCACAAAATCCCCATGCACCCCCACGAAGCGGTCATAAAATTGCATTTTTCAGGCGTTCCCGCAGCGATCAGCATCCACTCATCGCCCACTGCTGAGAAAAAATTCTCTTGCAACTGATTCACATTGATCGGTGTCATCGCAGTCTCACTTCATTTGTCGCATACGGAGTTCGACGTTCGAATCTTTCAGTGCCGGTGCAAGCGATGAGAGATCACTGTCTCCGAAGTGATATGGATAGAGAATTTTGGGTTGCAACACCTGAGTTGCGCGAATTCCCTGCTCTGGCGTCATGGTATACGGCTGATTCATCGCCAAGAAAGCGACATCAATCGGACCCATTTTGGCGATTTCTGTCATTTCCGGAATGTCTTCAGTATCACCACTTACATAGATACGACGTCCCGGAAAATCTAAAAGAAATCCGTTATCTCTACCTTTCGGGTGAAAGCCAGAGCGTTCCGGCGTTGTATTATAAGCAGGCACTGCAGTCATTTTGAGATTCTGCCAAGTATATGAATCGCCGTTTTTCATAGCATGAATGTGTTCAGCTGCAATTTCACCTTGAGTAAAATCTTGCTGAATCATTTCATAAACACGCGAATTTACTACGAGATCCGTAGATTTCTGAAGCAAAGTACGAACGATCTGAGCATCGTAGTGATCTTTGTGTTCATGTGTGATGATGAGCAAATCCGCCTTGGGTAATTTGCTATAATCCACACCAAACATGCCAACAGGATCGACGTAAATCGCCTTTTGATCTGCGGTAAACAGCAAACTTCCGTGGCGCAAAAGCGAAATCGCAATTTCAGACTGCGATTCAGTCGCCGCGAATGTATCAACTTCAATCTCTTGAGCAAACGTCGGATGCATAGAAAAAAGAGCCATCAGTGCAGCAAGTCCCCAAATTTTCATTGCTCTACCACTTTAAAATTATTCAATAATTTTGAAGTAATCCGCACGACGAGGCTTTGCTGTTGGCTGCGGACAATCGGCGTAGCCCAACGCAATAGAGACAACTCCATATGCATCTTCTGGCAAATTCCAAGCCGCTTTAAGAGCTTTGCCTTCTTCGGAATCAAACATTTCACGCGAACGGTGAATCCAGCATGAACCCAAGCCCACAGCATAAGCGGCGTTCAGCAAGTTACCTGCTACTGAAACAGCGTCCTCAAACCCGGTCACACACTGCGCAGAAGCAAAAACCAACAGAATCGTGGGGGCTCCGTAGTATGGATGCTCCATGTTGAACTGCGGCATGGTTCGCTTCACAATGTCCGCATTCATCGCATCTAATTTCGCAACCATTTCAGGCGATTGCACAGCTACAATCGTTGGCGACTGACGCCCCATCCCCGTCGCAGCATACGTACCGGCTTCAAGAACAGCCAGCAAATCCTCGCGACTCACCTGCTCCTGCTTAAATTTGCGAACACTGCGGCGATTCTTCAGAACTTCAAGCGCTTCGAGTTTCATTTTTACTCCGACTCAATGATGGGCAGACGTTGTCTAAGTATCATAGACAAGTAGCTAAACACACTTAAAGAAGCGAATGTTCCCATCAAAGTGAACGAAGTGAAGAAAAAGAAGGCAAGGTCGGAATTTTGAACGTAACGCCAACGGTGACAAAGAAAATTCCCTCATTGCCCGATGAGGTTGGATTGTGCTCACAAATCGTCGCGCCAGCTGAGGAAGTGCATGATTCACGAGGCAATGCACGCACATAATTCGCAGCAATTTCAATTGCGAATGGCTTGTAAATCATCTTTTGATAAGCGATTTGGCCACCATATGAAAAACCAAGCGTTTTTACTGAAGAGCCTGAACCTTTGTATTCAGCACCAGCGTGTTCATAGTAACCACCTAAAAATGGTGCAATTTGAAGTGATCCCCAAGTTGATTTCGGAAAAAGATGAAACGTGGGTGCAAGTCCGAAAATCGTTGCCCAGCCTCGATTTTCGTTCACGCTCGAATCGCGATTTAAGTGAAGCGCCTGTCCCCAATGTTGTGCGCTCATGCTAAAGTGATTCGACAATCGATAGCGCAGCCCAACACCGCTACCCATGGCAATTTTAAAAACATCGCTGCCAGTTCCACACGGTCGACCAGCGCCCAAATGAAATGAACCTTCCCATGCTTCAGCCATTGAAAAGAGTGGCATCAAAATTAAAAGCAAGAGGATCCAAATCTTTTTCATGTCTCCTCTTTCTGAATTTTAAGTTTGCAATAGACAGCGTAGTGATCGGCTCGACCGCGAATTTCTTCAACAGGCCGAGAATCATTCAAAATTCCATGATCTAATCGTGGTTTCGAAAAGACTTCGCAAACGCCTTCTGCAAAATCAGACACCAAGCGATCGAGTGCTTTATTTTGGCCAACACTGGTGCGCTTCAAGCGGCATGTTTCCTGATCACGCGGATGATGATTTTGAAAGCGCTTACCTGGTCCTACAAACTCCGACCAAATCGCAGATTCCACAATGTCTGCCTGCACATCGGGATCAAAATTCCAATCGCCCACAACCAATGCCGGCTCATTGCCTGCCAGATTGAATGCTTGAATTTCTTGGCGCTGACGGCAAACATTACCAATCGCAGTTGGATGCGCGTGAATCACTCGCAGCTTTTCAAGATGTTTAACTGCCTGTGTTTCAACAAGAATCGACGAAATAGAAGATTCCGCATCACACTTATTGGAACGACCATCACACTCACCTTCTAAATACTCACACGGACTACCAGGCAATGGCAGCGTTTCAGCGCCCTTAAGATTCAAACCGCCTAAATCTAGGCCTTTGATTTTTCCAAATCGCTTGTGAATTCCGATACATTCAACTTGTCGTCGCTGATCACACACAATCGAATAATCACTTCCAAGTAAATTTCGAATCGGTGGATTTTCTTCAGAAGTGCCATAACAACTCAGTGCAGGCGAAGTTTCTTGAATAGCATCGCAATACGCCTGCGATAAAACTTCCTGTAAAACGACGATGTCGGGCGATAACTCAGCGATTTTATTGGCTAAATGTTCTGCATAAACGGCGTCAGAAGCGCGAAGCTCATAGCCAACCGGCTTAAATAAGTGATTGCCAATATTCCAGGAAAGTATAGTAAAATCAGGAACTTCAACAGATTCAAATTCATCGCAATTTGCAGATGGCCAACAGCCAATTGCTCCCAAAACACAGAAGCAAGCGGCACAACACCAACGCAGCAAACGAGAATTCATATAGCCTCCAGCAACTGCGCAAAATTTAAAGATGCCTTGCGCAAATCACTAGAAGCAGAAATCTTTGTTTAGTTTCGGAATGTACAAATTTAAACAGGCAGGAAATTAAAGAGAAATCACTTTACATCCGCAGCAGGAGCGGCAGCTTTGGTGCAGCCTTCGGCTTTCAAGAAGGGACGAAGCTTGTCGAGTGTTTTTTCACCAATGCCTTTAATGTTCTTGAGCTCGTCGACCGACGCGAAACAACTGTTTGCAGCGCGCCACGCCAAAATGTCATTCGCCTTCTTTTCGCCAATGCCTTTGAGTTTGGTCAAGCTTTCAACAGTGGCGGTGTTGAGATCAACTTGCTCCAAAGAGGCAGGCAAAACAGACGGAAGAGCAGCCTTTTCCTGAGCAAATGCAGAACCGGCAACCAAGAATCCCAAACTGAAAATCAAAGTTTTAAAAGCGGACATTTTCGCTCCTTTTAGACAAGTGGACGCAAAACGTTACCGCAAAGCACACAACTGAGTCACCGGAATTTCAGAATTATGATGCGTTTTTTTCAGGCGTCATTCTTCAGATTTTTGGTTTGGTTCAGATTCTTCGGATTTTGTTGGAGATTTTCCAGACACTTCCTGCATCACATTTTTTTCGTCAGAAGCCGCTGGTTCATTCTCTAAACCATTCGATTTTGTTGAAGAATCTTCAGCAGACCACTTTTTTTTGCCCTGCAACTTTTTCACCTTACCTCGGTGGAACGAGCTGCCGGTGCTCATGGTGACCGCCACAAACACCACGTCATCCACGTGGTGTTCCTTCATGAGAGCAGGCAAAGTGCCTTTGTAATAGCGGTAATCGACCACCAAAATCTTGGAGTAATGCGAGCGCAAAAATGGGACAAATGCATTGCCATATGAGTTTTTAATGACCAATACAGTTTTACCTGTATTTGCCTGGGTTTGCGCGACCATCAGCGGGTAATCCCCTCCCAAAAACATGGAATAACCACGCGAACGCTCACGAATCAGATGACACTTTGTCACTGTCTCCAGGTTTTCACCTTCATAGGCTTTTGCTTCATCGCCGCCGGGAGGAAGAAAATATTCAACAATTTCGGGATTATTCTTTAATTCATCAGCGTGTGTATAACCGTACATGGAACCCACATAATTGTCTTTTGTGCGGCGTTCCATTTTCTCAAGCGGCACAGCGGTTAGACCAGCCGCTTTGCAAAACGCTCGGTAGGCGTAGTAAGCGCCACGCGCTGTCCAGTGGTGGTCCGTTCTGAAATAGTTGTGCTCGCCTTTGTGAGCTTCGAGTTCACCGTAAGCGTCCACGGTATAAACGCTTTTGTCCATCGCATCATAAACAGCGTCGATAAATTCTTTTTCTGAACGCGTTCGATGCTGATGCTCTGGTGGCAAATCAAAACTGATTGAAGTCGGCACAACCATTGAAAAAATTCGCGTTTTGGGGTCGAGATAATCTTTGAAATCACTCAGCATTTTTCCGTACTTGCGGCCAGCTTCGAGATTTCCACCAAAAAGCTGAAATGCAGTGTTTCCAATGATGAGCACACCGTTGGTTGTGCGATAGGTCTGTTTCTTCTTTGATTTCGAAGAGTTAGAGTCCTTTTCTATCACTGCAGCTTTGGGATTTTCAATCGGCGCATCTTCATCTTCAGTTGCTGCAGGCTTTGGCGGGCTTGTCAGCGAGTTCGATGAAATCGCTGTATTTTCCGCAAGTTCCACGTCTCTCACAGATTCAAGTGGCGCATCTTCATCATCTTCTTCGTCTTCATCCAAAACACCCCATTGCTCAGCATGATCGATGCCACCTTCTGCATCGTCTGGAACGGCGTAAATTTGGAAGTCCTGGATTTTTCTACCAAAAAGTCCACGAACACCTTGCGCAAGTTCCATAAAATCGTCACGCGCAACAAAGTGATCGGCGATGTAAAGCTCAATACCGCGTGCCAGTTCACCACTCCAAAACGATTCACTGGTTACTTCTGGCCAAGCTTGAAGCGCGCGATTCTCAACTTCTGAAAAAGCAGGACGCGGCGTAGCGACAAACCAAATGCCTGTAAAAAGCAACCCCAGAGGCAACGCAAGTGCAGAAAACCAAAGAGAAATTTTCTCAAGCATAGAGTTTTTCATCGCTCAAAAATCAGAATCTAAAGTAAAGGAAGGGATTGTAGCTTTTGCCCACCAAAAGCGCCGTTGAAATGACAATGGCACCAAGCGTAACAATCGTAGACACAAGCATTTTCCAGGAGTTAGGAAGCGTGAATCGCTCGTGCAATTTTTCAACGAATCCGAACTGCCATGTTTTGGGATTGGGTAAACAAAACAGGCAAGCAAGCGGCAAAAAGAAAAGATATTCGGAAAATTGCGCAGTTGCAGATTCAGTCCAAAGCGGAGCATCGGTTTGCGCAAAACCAAGCATCAAGAATTCACCAAAGCGCGAAAGATCGACAAAGTAGAAAAGGCCCCAGCCCAAAATTGCGAGTAAAATCAAGTAGATATGAGAAAACAGGCGCGGCAAAAAATCGAGGACACGTTTGAGGAACAAGCGCTCAATTGTAATCCAAAATCCCCAGTACAATCCCCAAAGCACAAAGTTCCAACTTGCACCGTGCCAAAGTCCTGTAAGTGCCCAAACAATCGCTAAATTTCGATATTGATGTGCTCGATTACCACCGAGCGGAATGTAGACGTAATCGCGGAAAAAGCTGCCCAGCGAAATGTGCCAACGACGCCAAAAATTCCCGGCAGATTGTGCAGCATACGGTGCATTGAAGTTTTCTTGGTAATGAAAGCCGCACGCGTGTCCCATGCCGATAGCCATGTC
>JAZUEA010000159.1:0-2507 GCA_045639945.1 Myxococcota bacterium | reverse complement strand
GAGCAACATGCCCGCGCCAGCACCCAACGCGCCCAACAAAATGAGGATCTGCGTCACGCGAACAGGCGCAACAAACACAGCAAGGCCAATCAACATGCCGATCGTGGCCAAGCCAAAACCATAGTGCCAACCATACGTTTCGCCGATGTATCCACACAAAAGCGGTGACATGGCTGCACCCAAATTGATGCCCATATAAAAAAGCGTAAAGCCGCTGCTCTTTTGTGGACAACCTTCGGGATAAAGCGAACCCACCATGGTTGAAATGTTTGGCTTAAAGAAGCCATTTCCCACGATGATCAATGCCAACGCAGTAAAGAAGGCGATCTCATTTTCAATGGTCATGATGAGATGGCCGGCGGCAAAGCACACACCACCCACAATCACGGCTTTACGCGCACCTAAAATTTTGTCAGCCAACATGCCGCCAATAAACGGCGTGGCGTAGACCAACGCGGTGTAAATGCCGTAAATTTCATAGGATTTATTGTCATTGAGACCAAGAAATCCCTTGATCATGTACAAGGTGAGAAGTGCTCTCATACCGTAGTACGAGAAACGCTCCCACATTTCGGCAAAGAACAATGTGAACAATCCGGTCGGATGACCGAAAAGCGTCGGCCCTTGAATGGCCGGAACATTCTGCGAATTGGCTGTCGACATGGGCAGTTCCACTTCTAAAAAAAAGAATCGCCCTTATGGCACGCACTTTGCTCATTCACAAATACAAATCTCCCATTTTTGACCCGAATCCCCTTTCTCAGGCTGTTTTCTTTTTATTCAAAGCAAGAACGAACAATTTCACACACCGATAGTTTTATTACTTACAAGTATGAATGCGATTCGCTGTAACCTACTGATATATTTATTGTTTTCAGTTTCAAAAAGTACTTTAAAGTGATTTACAGATATTCATTTTGGATTACAAATCACTCACAAAATATGAACTCAAGTATTACAAGCAGATTTCAAGAATTCAAAAAGCGATTAATTATCGCTTTATATTAGAAGTAAGTGATTTTTAAGGAGGGATTGAGGAAGGGATTAGTGTTGAGCGTTCACGTTACCGACAGGCTGCGTCCCCACACAGTAGTCAGGTAACGGGATCTTGCAGAGACCACCTGTGGGCGAAGAGTCATCTGCAACACACTTTTGGTTCTGACCGCACAGGTTTTCGCTGGCGCTCGGATCGCAAGGAATGGAACAGAACGGAGGCAAGTCGGGCTGGCCATCGCCATCGCGATCCACCGCATCAATCGCCCAGAAGCCGCCGCCGTCCGCGTCAACCCAGATCGGGTTGGTCATGCCCCAAACAAAGGGTCCGAAGCTGTTCGGCAACGACATGGTGACGCTGCTCATGAGACCTTCGATGCCATCTTCTCCAATAAATCCGGCAACAACGGAATTCGAGAGCAAGTCAGAGAACGAAATCATGATGGATTCAGCCGCCGACGCCGCGACTTCGCTGGTCAACAGCTCGCCATACGGAAGCCGCTTGTAGATGGGGTGCAACGGCGCGATGTCGTTCATGGATTGAGCGATCACAACGTACCAGCTGTCCTCAGGTTCGCCGTTTTGATTTACCGGCGCAGGCAGTTCCACCACTTCATCAAAGTCTACGATGCGCGCTGCGAGTTCTTTCGGATCGCCGTCGGGTTCAATGAAGATCAGCTTTTCCAATCGACCGTTGCGGTAAATGGAAAGACGCTCAACACGATACCAGCTAGGCGTTTGAACTCGAATATGAGCTTTGAGAGTTTCACTTCCTTGAGCGTCGAGCGGATTCTTGCGGTTTGAAATGGCCGCTTTTTCGCCGCGCTCGTTTTCCAGTGTGAACTCGATGTATGCACCAGACGACATCACCACGGTTCCGTTACGCACCGACGTATTGATCGCGGTCTCGGTAATGATGTCTGTGCGATCGCTGTCCATCTTGACGTAGTTGCGAGGCAAGCCTGCTTGTCCGCCAGGACCGTGCGAGTCACTGTTTGAAAGAGCTGTGACTGTAAAGCCACGGTTCCAAAGTGCGAAAATGTCATCCAAAGCTTCGGTTCGGCCGTCGCAAGGTTGCAAACCACATCCACCGCACTCGCTTTGGCAAGCAGCCGCGCAAACTTCATTCCAACCGGTGCCGCCTTCTGCTTCGGTCTGGCAGCATTCGGGATGCGCGTCACACACACACGCTTCGCAGAAGTAACCTTGGCCTTTTCCGCTTTGATAGACGCCTGCGCTGTTCGAAATGGCGTTACAACCGGCCATCGCTTTTTTGTAATCACAGCCGAGGTCGTTTTCGCCCTTCTCCGCAATGTAGGATCGCATGGCGTAGTAGGCTTTTTCTTCGCTCGGAGTGCGTTCAGCGATGTAGCGAACCATCAAATCTTTGAGAGATTCAAAGGAGCCACGTTTGCAAGCCAGAAGTGCTTGGCCTTCTGCGCACGATTTTTGAATGCCAGCCCGGAAATTCTTGTGCCAAATGCAGTGATCTCGGTTGCGAAGTGCTTCGATCA
>JAZUEA010000158.1:0-5162 GCA_045639945.1 Myxococcota bacterium | reverse complement strand
GTTCGACGTGTCCTTAAAAACGCCGAATCCACAATCATCAAACGCGTCCGCTGAATTTCGACAGACCGAGATGCCATCAGGGACGCTCGATTTTCGCATGCGCGGAACTTCTCAAAATCAAAGAGAAAAGCGCGAAACAGGTTCATTCTCGGCCATTCAGCTTTCACAGCTGCCTCGACGATACTCACAGCCTTTGCCGCAATCTTCACAGGCATTCGCACCGAGGCCAACTTCACCGCTTGCACCCAAACCTGCGCCTGCGCTTGCGCCAAAGCCTGCGCCTGCGCCAAAGCCTGCGCCTGCACTTGCGCCAAAGCCCGCGCCTGCACTTGCGCCAAAATCGACATTACAACCGACGTCTTCTGCAACGATTCCGACTCCAATGCCGCGAAATCCTTTAGATCTTACCATGCGTGGCACATCTAAGAATCTCAGCAGGAATCAACAGTCCGCATCAGACAAACCAGATCCGGATCACCGGTGATATTGCTCTTGAAACGCTCGATTTTACTCACATTATCGGCTTTCGCCGCTTTGTGTTGCCCCGCTTGTAAGCCGAGCGACCCGGCACCAGAGATTATTGAAGCAGCTTCACTTTTAGATCGGCGCATTGCCCGTGGTGAATGTCGCGCCGAAGTGGAAGCCGCTGCGCAACAACGCCTCATCGCCCGCGTCATTTGCAAAACCGCCGAGCCGTTGGACGAGCCGATTCCCGTCTCTCAGGCTCAAGGCTGGATTATTTTGGTGGGCAATCGGCACGCGCTTGATTTGGAAAGTTTATTCGAATCAATTCCGCAACTCTCCGAATTTATTCTACAAATCAAGCTTGAGTCGACCACAGATGTTCGCCTGCGCACACCTTGGCTCGTCATTCGATTGGGTCGCGACGTGCTGCCGCGCATCGCGGAAGTTCGCCAGCTTTTGGTTCGCTACCTGCTCGGCAAACGCCAAACGACGACCGATCGCCTGACCGATCTCGCACGAACATTTATTGAATTGGTCGACCAAAAATTGGGCACGACGGCCAAGGTGAGCATCAAGTGGAACGACGGCCTGGGCACAGGTTCACAAGATAGTCCGATTGAGCCGAACTTGGATTTGTCGCCGCTTCAGCCCATGGAACCGCTTCGTCCGCTGGCACCCACTAAACCTACGCAACCTGATTTGGCAGCACAGCCAGTGCAACCGGCGCAGCCGATGCAGCCAGCGCAGCCGACTCAGCCAGCGCAGCCGACTCAGCCAACACAACCGGATTTTGCACAAGCGGGTTGGGCTCAAGCGCCGAGTGATTTTGAAAAAGTTCAACAAAATCAACCTGATCCAAATCGTGATCCGCAGCCTTACGAGGTAAAAGACCCGCCAAGTGACTGGCTTTCCGCACCTTCCGCACCGACTGCTCAGTGGCCAAGTCCTGCGCCTTCCGCGCCGGTTGCACCCAAATGGCCGATCGATGAACAAGCGGAAAACGCGGTTTTGGATGCGCAATGGGCACCGCCCACCGAGCCTGCACCTGAAATTCCTGAAGCAAAGCCGGCTGAGCCCGTTGTGCCAGAGCCTGTTGTGCCAGAGCCGACTGCACCCACTGCTCCGACGATTTTCGAAGTTTTAGAGCAAACGGAATCGGTTGAAGACACGGATATTGAAGATTCCTCTTTTAATTCCGGTACTTCCGGTGAGCAACCAACATTGCCGCCTGAACCTACATTGCAAGCAGAACCGGTTGAATTGGCCGTTCGTGAAATCACGGCTTCAACGTTCCAGCCTGAAATGCGCGGAAAGTCTGGTATTCGTTACACTTTCTCGCCGTCGAATCTGCTGGATCAAAAGCTCGAAACGTCGTGGCAGCCTCGTTCTGGCGCACAAGCTTACGTAAACATTGAACTTGCGAGTCGTTCTCACATTGTTGCGATTGAAATCGCGAATGGTTTCCAGTGGAAAAACGACGAATACGGCGATTTGTTTGATTTGAACGGCCGCGTGACCAAGCTTCGCATTGACGCAGATGGAAAAACCGTGAAAACGCTGAACTTAGCAGATACACGGGGCTGGCAAACGCACGAAATCGAGTTTGATGCGCGCAACATTCGACTGACACTGGTGGGCACGCGTCCTGGTTCCAAGTGGAAAGACATTGCACTTTCTGAAGTGAGATTTTTAGGGCAGGTGTTGGAATGAGAAAGTTTGAAATTCTCTTAAGTTTCGCGCTGTTAGCTCTTAATTCTTGTGCAGACGGAGGCGAAAGCAACCGCTACGCCCCCGGAACAGGCAGTGGCGTAACCATTCCAGGCGGTCACAAATTCGATGCCGGAGTCGTCAACGAACGCACGCCGTACAAAACACCAACGCGCGTCTACTTTCAGTTAAATGGCGACGGCTACAGCGCACTTTTGGATGGTTCCAACGTCGAAAAAGTGTGCGACCAAGCCGCGCCCAAGCCATCCCAAAACGGGCTCACCGTTCTTTGCGTGCCAGCCACAACCGAAACACCGCTCACGCTCTACACGCTCGAATCTTCGGAAACGCTTGCAGATGTCGAAGAATGGACCGGCTCCGAAAATCACCCGCCGCGCATTGCGCCTGATGGTTCGCGATTTGTGTATTCAACCTACAACGCCGCTGAACACGCCTACACCATTCGCTTGACGAGCGACACGGGACGCACGCTGGGCGAAGTTCCCGGCGACAGCGTCGTGGATTTTCCGGACGACGATCAGGTTGTGTTCAACAAAACCGGCAACGCGTACTTTTGGCTGAGTGGTCAAGAACCGCTGCAAATTCCGAACGCTAAGTACCTAATTTGTGGTCCAGATCCGCTGGGTGCGGCTTACACCAAGCAAGGCATCAATCCGCAAACTTTCTTTTTTAGCGCAGACACCGGAAGTTCAAAACTGATTGCGCCAGGCGAAGTTGTCGCAACGTTTGGCACTCGCGTGCTTCTTCGCTCTTCAGGCAACAACAACGACGCGCGCATCTACGACATTGTCGACAGCACTTACAGCGAATCAATCAACATTCCGAGCGGCCTGTATAGCTATTCCGGCCAACGCATTCAGTTCTTAGATGAAGGCGCGATCATCGTTGAAAGCAAAGCGAATTGCACAACGCTTTCAGAAAAAACGGCTTCACTCAAAACAACGTTTGTTGACGTAGAAAATAAAGTCACAACGCTGTTAGCTGAAACAGAAACACCGCACCGATTTTTGATCGACCGCGCGAGACGCCACAAAGTTCGCTTTGAATCCGATGCATGTGGCTCGCCCACCGGTGCCGTCACGATTTCGCCACTCAACGCTCGAGATGAAAGCAACACGCTTGATTTGGCAGCACTTTTCAGTGATCGAAGAATCTCTGCTGTAGCTTTGACTGAAGACGGTTCCACTCTCGCGCTGGGAACCACGGCGGGCCTCTCACTCCTCGATCTCAACCAAAATCCGCCGGTTTTGAAAAATCTCAATTTGCCTGAAGGCGCTGTCTTCGGCGAAATTCTCTTCCGCTAAAATCCTTTAAAATTAAGCGGTTAAATCAGTTACCGCAGGTGCAGTAGCCATCCAAGCAAACGCCATCGGCAGGCTTGCATTTGGAGAAACAGCTTCGTTTGCTCATCCACTGACCATTTTGGCAGATTTGATAGTAATCCTCGTTTACGCAGCGGCGCTGGCCGGTTTCGCACTCAGATTCATCTTCACAAGACAAGACTTCTTTCACGTCGCGCACAATGAAATCGACGCACTCGCCACCAAAACAATCCGTGCCGTCTTCCACTTCATCACACGTGTAAAAAATGCACTCGCACTGATTTTGCCATGTGCCGCGGCGAGGTGAAGTGACTCGCTTCCTGTACGAGCAGCATGTCATTTCGTCGCTCTCGCAGCTCAAAATGCTCAAAGCCCAAAAAAACAACAAAATTGAGCTAAAAACGCGCTGCCGCATTGAAATCTCCCATACAAAACATTTGATTCTATACAAAAGCAGTCTGGTAGACAACTCAGCAGAGGTGTAAAAATGTTACCCAATCGGAGGGTTTATGGCTCACAACTCACTTGAATCGTTCCAACAAGACTTGGCGCTGGCACTCCAACTCGCCGAAGAATCGTGCAAGCAAATCATGCAAGTGCGCGCAACCGGCATTCATCCCGAAATCAAAGGCGACGGCACGCCAGTCACCGCAGCCGACAAAGCCTCCGATCGAGTCATTCGCGGTGGCCTTTTACGCGAACGGCCGAACGACGCAATTTTATGTGAGGAATCTGGTTACACCAGCGGCACAAGTGGTCACGTTTGGTTCATCGATCCGCTGGACGGCACCAAGGATTTTGTAGCGGGTTCCGACGACTTTTCCGTCATGATCGGACTTTGCATTCCACGTGCTGAATACGAACAACTCTGCAGAGAACACCCTGAAATTATTAATAAATACGACACTCCAGATTTTGCAGATCGTCCTCTTGAACCAATCATGGGCGTAGTTGCGGCGCCTGCGTTGCATCGAACTTGGTACGCATTAGGCGGCGAAATTTTCGAGCGCGCAAACGACGTGGACACCAAACTCACACCCGCTCCAAGTCAAACGCCTCCGCGAATCTTGTTGAGCGCCAGCAACTTACGCGCCGAAGCCGTGGCCGCTGTCAATGCCATCAACGGCAAATACATTCAGCACGGCAGCGTGGGCGTGAAATTGGGGCGACTCGCAGCAGGCGAAGCAGACGCTTACTTGCATCCGTCCAGCGGCACACACCTTTGGGACTGCTGCGCTCCCGAAGCACTCGCACGCGGATTTGGCGTTCCTTACACACGCGCCGACCGCAAGCCGATTTTCTACGACCCAACTTCCACGCCGAATCCCAAAGGCATTTGCACCGGCGATCCTGCCATTTACGATCAACTTCTTACAGCTCTGGCAAAGATTTTATGAATCGTTTCGCACTGTTAGGCGCGGCAGGTTACGTTGCTCAGCGCCACATGAAAGCCATTTCCGAAGTCGGTGGCTCGCTCATTGCGGCCTGTGATCCACACGACAATGTGGGCATTTTGGACCGCTACAGCCTGGAATGTCGCTATTTTTCCGAAATTGAGCGTTTCGATCGCTTTCTTGAAAAGCAACGTCGTCAAGGTGAAGGCATCGATTATTTGTCGGTCGCCACGCCCAATTACCTGCACGATGC
>JAZUEA010000157.1:0-5201 GCA_045639945.1 Myxococcota bacterium | reverse complement strand
GCTTCGCCGCCTTGACCAGCTTCGCCGCCTGAACCTGCCGTGCCGCTGTCGTATTGATCTACGGCGTTGTCGTCATCGTCATCGCATGCAAAGCACGAGAAACAAAGGAGAGTAAGGAGGGTAAGATTGCGCATATCAACTCCAAAAAGGTCCGAAAAGTCTACTGCGTTTATCTATAAGGGGCAACGAGCAGTGAGAGGCGATTTGGTGCGATATTTTTCTCTTATGTTCTTTGGAGGATTGCAACTGCGCGTTTTTTGAAGTTTTTTAAATAAAAAGCGCGATGTCCTTGCGATTAGAAATTGAGCTAGGCAAAATACGCCGCGATCTTTTAATTGAGGAATGCTGAATATGGAAATGCGCGACGATCTTCTCTTCGACAAGCGTGTCACTGAGCGTCACATTAAGAAGGGTCTGTTGGACCGCGAAACCCTGAATAAGCACCTTGAAGCTCTCGAAGACAAAAAGGCTGAGTGCGTGCCGATCAAGGCCGAAAAAGTTCATCAGAAGGTTCACAACTGATGGCACAGCGGATCTTCAGAACGGGGCCTGATGGATCGACATCGATCGAGCCCTGTGCGGTCGATCCCGTCGAGGAAAACACTGAGTCAAAATCGACTCAGGAATCGTCTAACTCCTCGAACTCAAAAAACATTGAGCGTGAAGCATTGGCGGAAATGTCATTTTCCACGCATATCTTTTCGCTCAATGAAACTGCGCGCTTCTACATGGGATTGTTGACCGATCCTGAAGTTGGGCAGGTTGAGCCTGATTTTGAAGCCGCTCGCCACATCATCGATACATTGGTGATGTTAAAGGTGAAAACCAAAGGCAACCTCACGGAAGCCGAAAGTAAGCTACTCAACACGATCATCTATGACCTACAGGTTGAGTATGCGCGTCTTTGCTAGCGTTTGCGTTGGTTGTGCACTGTGGACAGTTGCTGCCAGCGCTGCTCCTTCTGCAAATCCTAAGTCTTCGCAAGTCCCCGCCACAAACGTAGAAATTCAGTCAGCGTGCCCGGATTATCCGTCGATGTTTGAGCACGTGGTGCCTATGGTCGTGTCTGTGGCTTCCGGCGAAATGATTTCGTCGCGCTTCACGGCCAAAGAAATCGGCTCTGGTTTTGTGTGGGATGACGCAAATCACGTGGTCACAGCGCTACACGTTTTGGGCGGCGGAAAATTGGTGCGCGTGCGAACCACGGACGCGCGCGTGCTGACAGCACAAGTGATTGCGTCCGACGATACCTATGATCTCGCGGTGTTACGGGTTGATGGTTTAAAGTTAAAACCATTACCGCTCGGCGATATTTCCAAACTTCGGCTGGGACAATCAATCGCAAGTGTCGGAAATCCTTACGGTTTAGAATCGTCGGTTAATGTTGGTGTGGTGAGTGCAATCGGTCGTCGTTTGCCTGATGGTGCAACTTCGTATCGTGGCGCTTATGCTTTAACTTCTGCGTCCGATGATCCCATCCAAAAACTCAAGAAATCCGGTGAGTTTCTGCAAACCAACTTGCCGTTGAATTCGGGCGATTCGGGTGGACCGTTACTCAATATCGCGGGCGAAGTCATTGGCTTGAACGTTGCGATTTATCAAGGCGGACAGGGAATTTCGTTTTCGATTCCCATTGACCGAGTGCGTGTGGTGACCGAAGCGCTGCTCAAGTCGGGCGTTTTTAAACGCGGTTACGCAGGTCTTTTTTTGAGGCCTGTTCCGCCCAAAAATGCGCGAGAAGCCGGACTTGAAAAGCAAATGGGGGCTCGAATTTTGTCGGTTGTTCCTGGTCGACCGGCAGATTTAGCGGGTCTCAAAGTTGACGACATCGTGCTCAAATTTGACGGTCGCGAAGTAGTGAACGAATCTGCGTTGACGTGGATTATCGCTTCGACGCCGCCGGGCAAAAGGGTTCAGGTCGAGATCGCGCGTAAACTCCAACGGCTGAATTTGTCGCTCACGGTCACAGCGCAACCCAATAATTAATAAGTGCTTTGAACCATGGCCAAGGATTGGGAAAAGCTGAGTGGCGAAACAGGCCAGGAAATCGAAACAGGTCGTTTTCGCCGCGCTCTCAAGTTGGGCAAACTCGTGACTCAGGTAACGGGTTCTGCGATTCGCTCACGTCTTTTTGGTTCAAAATCCACGGAGTCACCTGCTCAAAAAGATCCCAGCATGCCGCCTGTGGAGCGCGGTGTTTGGGCAAGCGCTGCCATTAAAAATGCCGGTCATGTGGTCGATACGCTGGGTCAAATGAAGGGCGCGGCCATGAAGCTGGGTCAAATACTCAGCACCGATCCGGAATTGGTGTCGCCGGAATTTGCTGAACGATTATCGGTACTTCAGCGAAATGCGCCGCCCATGACGTACAAGGTTTTGTGCGAGCAAATCGAATCAGCGTTCGATCGACCCATTCACGACCTGTTTCACACGTTCGATCCGGTGCCACTTGGTGCGGCGAGTATTGGCCAGGTTCACCGCGCGATTTTGTTTGATGGCCGCGAAGTTGCAGTCAAAATTCAGTATCCCAAAATCGTTGAGTCTCTCGACAGCGATATCAAAAAACTTTCGAGTTTGCTGACGTTAGCGCGCGTGTTCACCACGAAAGCGCGTGTTGATTCCATTTTAGAGGAAGTGCGCGAAACGCTTTTGCGTGAGGCGGATTACAGCGTTGAAGCGGCTTCGCTCGTGGAATTTCGTTCGGCGGCTTCTGACTTTATGGCGATGCAATCGAAGTCGACGCCGAAAATTGTGGTGCCAGAATTGGTGCCGGAATTCTCGTGCGGCACTGTGCTCACCATGGAGTATGTGAAGGGCGAAAAACTCGATGCCGCATTGCCTAAATTGCCAACGCCACAAGCGCGGTCTGAGCTTATCGAGCGATTCCTCCGATTGTTTATGTATTTGTTCCACGAGCGTCAGTTGCTGCACGGCGATCCGCATCCTGGCAACTTTTTGGTGACGCCTGAAGGCAATCTCGCCTTGCTGGATTACGGCTGCGTTCGCCGTGTTCCGGTTTTTTATACCGATGGCGTTTTGCGCGTGGTTCGTGCGTTTTGGCGCGACGACATGCCCAATTTAATGAAGGAATTGGATCAATTGGGCTTTGCTGCGCCTGGCATGGAATGGCCGACCGAAGAGGTTTTGCGCGGTTACTTTAAGCGATTTTTGAAGCCCATTGCCGAAGACGAGCCGTTCAATTTTGCGAAGTGGCCGGTTTTTGAGTCGGTTTCCACATACGTTATGCACAACATGTCGCTTAAACGATTGCTGCCACCGCGAGAATTAATGCTTTATTTTCGAGTGGTTGCAGGATTGAAAGGCTTGTTAACGCGACTTGATGTGGACGCCAATTTGCATCGCATTGCGCGTGATGCGTGTGACGCTCGGCACATTGCCTAGCAGCTTTTTGAAGTGAAAAACCGTTTAATTTTCAACGATTAGTAATCGTCGTCTGTGTAGTTGATGGGGTAGGCAACGTGGTGTCGTTGAATGCGGTCGTGTTCAAAAATGAACTGTGAAGCGCGATGGAGTAGCGTACGCATGCCGGGATGAAACAGGCGCGTCGTGGCTTCGGATTCGGTGGCCCAAGTGCTCCAGATGTGTTCGGCGTTGCTAAAGCAATGTTCGAAACTTGGTGGATCTACTGGCAAAACGAGATCGCTCGGCACTTCACCCACAAAAAACACAACGGTTTTTTCAATTTCAAGGCCGCCGCGTCGATATTGGTAGTGAATTTCGTCACGGAAATCGGGGAGGAGCGTGATGGTGCGCAACGACGTTTCTTCGCCGAATTCGCGAAGTGCGGCTTCTACTTCGGTTTCGCCAAATTCCATGCTGCCTTTGGGAAATTCCCAGCGCGCTTCGGGATTTTTAACCATAGCGCTGTGAAGCATGAGAAATTCGAGATAACCGTTGCGGCGTCGAAACGGAATGACGCCACAGGATCGTTCGATATGGGGCAATGTCATCCCTTCGACGTGTCAATTCTGGCGCAAATGCGGCAATAGCCTACCAGTGTAGAGCTTATCGGGCAAGACTTGCCTTATCATCGTGCGGAGCAAATGTGCTTTTTAAATACCCAAAAAACTAATAATTCTCGGTCAGATAGAGATTCTTTCGTGTATTTTACAGCACTGCACTCAGAGATGTGATCAGACCCTCGCGCGAGGGAATTTTTCGCGCTAGTATCCGCGCACTATGAATGAACCCTTTGGACGTTACACTCTTTTAGAGCGCATTGCCGTTGGCGGAATGGCCGAAATTTTCCGTGCCAAGGCCAAAGGAATTGGCGGATTTGAAAAGTATTTCGCCATCAAGCGACTCAATCCTCGATTCACCGAAGATGCCGGCTTCATTTCGATGTTGGTCGATGAGGCTCGCTTAACGGTTGAGTTGAATCACCGCAATATCTGTCAGGTTTTCGACCTTGGCCGCGTCGAAGATCACTATTACATCGCGATGGAATTCATTAACGGTCGCGACCTTTCTCAGATCGCCCGTAAAATGAAAGATCTCGTGGCCCTGATTTCGCCTGATTGTGCGGCTTTTATCGCGATGGAAGCTTGTGCTGGCCTGGATTATGCGCACAGAAAGTGTGGCGCAAACGGTCAGCCACTGGGCATTGTGCACCGCGATGTTTCACCGCAAAACATCCTTTTGTCGTTCGACGGTGAAGTGAAAATCGTCGATTTCGGCATTGCAAAAGCGGCATCGCGTTCAGAACCGTCTGCTTCTGGCGAACTAACGGGTAAGTTCTTTTACATGTCGCCGGAGCAGGTTCGCGGCGAACCGCTGGATCACCGAACCGACATTTTCAGTTTAGGCTTGGTGCTTTACGAACTTTTGACAGGCCACTCGGTCTATCAAGAAGGCGATGAAGCCACGCTGTTTAGCCGTGTACGTCAAGCTGAAATTGTGCCGCCTTCGCTGCTTCGGGCTGACATTCCGGAAGCTCTTGAAAAAATCGTGATGAAGGCGCTCGCGCCCAATCGCGAAGATCGCTATCCCTCCGCGCAACACATGCAGCAGGATTTGGCTGTTTTCCTCAATGAATTCAGCGCGATTTCACAACCTGCTCGAATTTCAGCCTTGATGCGTGAGCTGTTTGGCGAACCGCATTTTGAGTCTGAAAGCGAATCGTCAGAATCGAGCGATTACGATTTGGGCGAGGACGACAGCGAAAGAAGTCGGATCGTAGC
>JAZUEA010000156.1:0-7109 GCA_045639945.1 Myxococcota bacterium | reverse complement strand
CAAAGATTTCGGCAAGTTAGACTTTTCCTGGCCCGCTCAAAAACTCATCAATCGACTTCGCGGCTGCACGCCTTGGCCGGGCACATTCATTCCCACTGCCGAGGGTCCACTTAAAATTCACGGCATGCGCATCGCCGGACCGCTCGAAACACCTGCAAATCCTGGCACCATTGTGGCACACACGCCCGACGGGCCACGCGTGGCTTGCGGAGACGGTTCCGTTATTTTAACAAGCGCGCAACGTCCTGGCCGACGCGTCACAACCGGCCGTGAATGTTTCCAACCCCAAAGCTATCCGCAAGGATTCATCTTTTGAATCGCACACTTCCCAAAAATGCTCGCAGCGTCGCGCTTCTTGTTTTGCACGAACTTGAAGATGGCGACAGCTACCTTCAGCCTTGCCTCGAAGCCATGGCACGCCGCGCTGAGCTCTCGCCGCGTGATCGCGCGCTGGCGCTGGAACTCGCAATGGGCGTTTTGCGTTGGCGCGCTCGCTTAGATCACTCGCTCAGCCAGTACCTCAGCCGCAGTCTCGATTCGACGGATGAGCGCTTGGTTGGCATTTTGCGCCTGGCGCTTTACCAGCTCATTTTTTTGGATCGCATTCCTCCGCGCGCTGCCGTTTTTGAGGCGGTGGAGCAAGCGCGAACGCTGGTACACGAAGGCGGTGCTCGTTTTGTAAACGGCCTGTTGCGTCGCTTTTTGCAAAACGGAGAAAAACTGCCAGAAGGCAACTCGCCCAAAGAGTTGGCAGCCAAGCTCAGTTTCCCGATTTGGCTTTGTGAACGGTGGCTTAAGCGCGACGGTCTCGAAAAGACGTTGGCTCGCGCAGCGGCGAACAATGCACACGCTCCGCTGATTATTCGTCCGGACTTGCCTGATTTAACATCGGAATCTCTCGAAGCTCTGCTTGTAAGCGAAGGCGCGCAAGTGAAGCATCGTCCGTACGCAACCGAAGCGCTGCTTTTGGAGCACGCCACACCGTTTGCGCTGCAGTCATTCCGCGAGCACAAATGGTGTGTTCAAGACGAAGCCGCTCAGTTGGTGGTCGAGCTTTTGGATCCGCAACCCGGCGAAAAGATTTGGGATACGTGCGCTGCGCCCGGCGGAAAATCGCGTTTGATTTGGCGCCAAATGAAAGGGCAGGGCAGCTTGCTCTCCACCGACGCGCATCCCGGCCGAACTGCAAGAATGGCTCGTGAACTTGCGGACTTACCCATCGAAGTCAGCGAGCGTGACGCCTCAAAACCGCAAAACGACGGCGAGCGCTACGACCGCATCCTTATCGACGCGCCGTGCACCGGTTTGGGCGTCCTTCGCCGACACCCCGAAATTCGCTGGCGCCGCACGCCCAACGACATCAAAGCCTGCGCTGAACGCCAACGCCGAATTTTGGAAGCAGCCTCGCAGTCGCTCCGCAAAGGCGGCGTCCTGGTCTACGCTGTCTGCAGTCCCACCGACGAAGAAGGCCCGGGCGTTTTGCAGTCGTTCCTCTCCAAACACACTGATTTCATTGAAGATTTACCCGAAGCATTCGCAACACGTTGCGGCGCGCTCATTCAAAATGGCACTCTCCGCACCGACTCCTTGCGCGACGATTTAGACGGATTCTTTGCCGCACGCATCCGCAGAAAGGCCGACTGATGCAAACTCCGCTGATTGCTCCCTCTATTCTCTCCGCCGATTTCAGCCGCCTTCGCGACGAAGTGCAGGCCATCGACCGCGCCGGCGCCGATTGGATCCACCTGGATGTGATGGACGGCCATTTTGTGCCCAATATCACGTTCGGCCCTAAGCTGGTTGCAGACTTGCGCAGCGCCACCGAACGCACATTCGACGTGCACTTGATGATCGAAGATCCCGATTTTTACGCGCCGCTCTTCCGCAAAGCCGGTGCCGACGTCATCACCATTCACGCCGAAGCCACGCGCCATTTGCACCGCAGCCTTCAAGTGGTTCGCCAAACCGGCGCAAAAGTGGGTGTAAGCATCAATCCACACACGCCCATTTGCATGCTTGAACACATTTTATGCGACGTGGATTTGGTGCTCATTATGAGCGTAAACCCTGGATTTGGCGGGCAAAAATTTATTCCCGAAGCACTCCGCAAAATCGAAGCCATTCGAAAATGGGCGACCGACAATAAAAAAGTGCTTGACATCGAAGTCGATGGTGGTGTAAATACCCAAACCGCGTTCGATGTTGCCCATGCTGGAGCAAATGTTCTGGTTGCTGGGTCGGCAGTCTTCGGAGCCAATGATTATCAAGTTGCGATTGACGCAATTCGAAAATCAGCAAACGAAGGCATACGCACCGGGGTGTAGCGCAGTCTGGTAGCGCACTTGCTTCGGGAGCAAGGAGTCGGAGGTTCAAATCCTCTCACCCCGACTAAGCCGAGGTTCTTCAAAAGAGCCTCGGCTTTTTTATTACCTGCCGTTTTCAAAATCCCAATGCATGCAATAGAGCTGGTCATTCAATCCGCTGTCGTCGCAGGCATTTTGAATTCAGCAGCCTGCGAAAAGCCATAACTCGCTATTTTTTAGTGCTTCTTTCCAAGCACGTCCAGGGCTGCTGCGGCTTGCAAGTCACGCGCAACCAACGCCTTAAATCGCCAGTCTTCTTTCAGCGAGCACGCCCAGGATGCTTCACGCAGAGTAGTTTCATCCCAGTGAAGCCGGAGAGCTGGCTTTCATCCGTCCAAATACGTCCGGCCCCAAGCAAACAATCTGCTGCACTTGACGCGATCCCAACTCGCAAGTGGCGCTCAGAGTAAAATCCTGCAATCTGCTGATTTTGAAGCAGCACACTCCTGAGACTTAATTTTAAATATTTGATTTTAAAGAGAATTTTAAAGGAGAGAGCTCACATCACCGAGGCCGACGCGGTAGACTTTGGGATCGCCTTCGCTCAAATCGACCACCGATGAGAATTCACCGGGCACTTCGCCGGCATCGACGACCGCCGCCAAGCCATGACCGAAAGTGTCTTCAACCGACCACGGATCGTTACAGACAAAGCCTGTTTCAGGATCAATGGCGGATGTGACTGCGAGCGGCATGTTGATCGCTTCCACAATCGCTTGCGGAAATTCACACGCCGGCACGCGCACACCAAAGCGCTTTCGCTTGTCACCAATCAACTTAGGCAGGTTTTTGTTGGCCTCAAGAATGAACGTGACCGGACCGGGCAAAAAGCGCCGCAAAATCCGGAACGCATCGTCGCCGATCAGCGCGTACTCGCTCACATGACGCAAGTCGCGGAAAACCAACGACAAATTCTTTTTAGGATCAAGCCGACGAAGCGCGCGCATCTTATCGATGGCCGTTTTATTCGTCGGCAAACAAGCCAACGCGTAAGTTGTATCGGTGGGGATCGCGATGACGCCGTCGTCGTTTAAATACGTGACCAATCGCTCAAGGCGATGCGGCGACGGATGTTCGCCATCCATTTGAAGAATCATGAAAACCTCTACTCTTCGTTCGAATCGTTTTCGAGATTCTGGCGATAGAGAAGGCAAGTGCGGCCGAGAACCTGAACCAAATGCGCGCCTGCGCGATCAGCCAGCAACGCCGCAGCTTCTTTACGAGACTCAGGCGCTTCGCTCGAAATCGAAACCTTGATGAGCTCGTGATCCGCCAGCGCGTCCATTGTGGCCTGCACCAATGCATCCGTGACACCTTGGTGACCCACAAGAACAATGGGCTTCAGGTGGTGACCTTCAGCACGCAACGCACGACGCTCAGCGCCGCTCATGGTTTCCGGAATTTTTTTGGGAAAGTCGAGCTCGACTTCCTGATCTAAAGAATCGTTTTCGAAATCGTCCAAGGGAATCAGTCCTTCGGTTCCATAGCCTTGAGTAAACGGCTCTTTCGCTCAGCGTGCGGCTCGATGTGAGCGCGAGCTTCCGCTTCGAGAAGAACAAGGCGGGTCAACAACTCCTGATGGAACTGAACCGGAATTCCATCGAGCTTGGACGGCAATTCGCCCGCAAAGAACTTCGACAAATCCCTTTCCGCACCGGTATTTACGTTTTCATCGAGGGCGCGCATATCAAGCGCTGTATCCCTCGCGAAGTCCGCTGTATCCGTCGTGACGGTGGTGGGCGTGATCAGCTTTTCGTTTTTTTTCACAACATCCTCACGCGTCGGCAGAAACCGCGATTGTTTCGATGGCTTGTGCCGTTAAGGCGTATTCCCAGAAAAAGGGACTAAATGCACCAATTAAAAAGATATAGGCCTCAAAACCAATCGACGCAAATTTTTATCTCAAAAGATGTTGTTTTTATTTTGATATCAAAGAGTTACAGACCAGATTTCAATTCTTGCTCGATCCGACTTTCTAAAATATCGAGATCGATGAGTCCTTGCTCTGAAAGAACTTGTAATAAAATCCGTTGAGTACCCAGCAGCTCGCGAATTGCTTCGGCTTGTACTTCTATTTTGCTCTGCAAATTTTGAATGAGAATTCGAACGTCTCTGCCAACTTCTGACGAGAAGGCTTGATCGGACAAATCCGAATAATCTTCGCCTCTTGCGCGTTCGAAACCAGGCGTGGTGTAGTTATAAAAGCGCTCAATCGCCAACGTAATTTCGGATGACATCGCCACCATCGGACGCAATTCGTGGCCCGTACGAAAACGGAGCTCATCCAACAAATCTTGGTCTGCCGGATCGGAGAGCGCAATGTCCAAAATTCCAGTTTCATCGTTGACTGACAGCGGCAAAATTTGACGCGTAATCGCCAAATCCGCCGGAATCATTCTCAAAACATGAGTAGGAATGTCTTGCAACGGATCGAGCGAAACTTCAGCAAATCCAAGCTGTTTCGCCAGAGCTGAACGAATCTGCTGCTCGGTACAAGATTGCTGCTCAACCAGAATCTCACCCACACGCCGACCATAAAGTGCAGAAGCAGCCAACGCCGCCTGCAAAGCCTGTGTGTTAATGACGCCCTGATCTACCAGGATCTCGCCCAATCGCTTGTACATATCGTGCCTCCATTCGATCCATCCTAACCTATCTCAAACGAGAATCACCTCAATTGACCAATAAAAACGAAAGTGGCATCTACTTTTCACCAAAACTTGGCCAAGGTTGACCATGAACGAAAACGAACTGCGCGGCCTTATCAACCGCGTTGAGATCCAAGGGCAGCTCTTTTCGAGCGTCGGTGAGATCCGCGAGCTTTACAACCAGGAAGGCAAAATTTCTGTCGTCCTGCAGTTCAAGGCTTTAGATCGAAAAATCCGCTTTGATTTCGAGGACAAAATCCGCGAAGTCGTCCTGGCAAACGGCGGCGAAGATGTCATGTTGGACGTCTTCTGCGACGACATGCCCATGCCTGAAAAAGGCGCGCAAGAGCCTGTCGAAGAAGAACCCGCAAAGAAGGCTCGCCCCGACGGCATGAAGCAAGTGGGCAAAATCATTGCAGTTGCCAGTGGCAAAGGCGGTGTTGGCAAGTCCACCATTTCGGTCAACCTGGCACTTGCGCTCGCGCACAAGGGCTACAAAGTCGGCATTTGTGACATCGACGTCTATGGTCCGTCGTTGCCGATTCAGCTTGGTTTGAACGGCGCGCAACTCACGCAAGATCCCGAAACGCAAAAGATTCGTCCACTCGAAAGCCACGGCATGAAACTCGTGTCGCTGGGCTTCCTGGTCGATCCGGAAACGCCGGTTATTTGGCGTGGTCCCATGGTCGCGGGCTTGGTGACGCAGTTCACGCAGGACACCGACTGGGGCGCCTTGGATTACGTGGTTCTCGACTTGCCGCCGGGAACGGGCGATGCGCAGTTGACGTTGACGCAGAACGTGCCGCTTGATGGCGCTGTCGTGGTGACCACGCCTGGCCGTTTGGCGCTCGTCGATGCCATCAAGGGTTTGCAGATGTTCCGCAAGGTCGACGTGCCGGTCTTGGGCTTCGTCGAGAATATGAGCTACTACGTCTGCCCCCAGTGCGGCCATCAGAGCGAACCGTTCAACAGCGGTGGCACGCACGAGGTCGCGGAGCGCCTGGGTGTTCCGGTTCTGGCCCACATTCCGCTGTCTGAAAAGGTACAGCGCGGTGGCGATGAAGGTCACTCCATCTTTGAAACCGCGCCTGACTCACCGCAGGCCAAGGCCTTCCTTGCAATGGCGGACAGCGTCCTCGAAGCTGTGAACAAGCTCTAATCTGTTTTTCACATCCGAAAAACGTTAAAGCCTGCCGATTTATCAGCAGGCTTTTTTCGTATATTGCCGAAGCTTTATCACTCAGCAGGTTTCTTCTTTAGTCAATTATCTAAAGAAGAGAACCAACCTGTTTTTATTTCTCGACAATTATCTTTAGTGAAAATCAACTGCGAGTTTAAGACTCGTAAAATGCCGTTTACTTTTCTTCACTCTTAGTTGGTATTTCGACAGGTGCCGGAGCTTCAGCTTCGCCCTTTGCATCATCTTCGACAGGTGCCGGAGCTTCTACTTCGGATTTTGCATCATCTTCGACAGCTGCCGGAGCTTCTACTTCGACTTTTGCAGAATCTTCGACAGTTTCCTTTTTTGAAGAATCGTTAAGGATAGACTTCAAGAGCTCGTTCCAATGAGCCTCATCGCCTAAGTTAAAGCCATCACTTTGATGTGCGACTCGACCTTCACGATCGATAACAACCATAAAAGGTGTAAGCGAATGAGGATTATAGGCCTGAGCAATGCGCCCGTCGGAGTCGAGTAAGACAGGGCACTTCCAGCCATAACGACGCGCTACGCCGCGAACTTCTGCAGCAGTCTGTGCATCGTCAAGCGACACAGCAACAACTTCCAACTCTGAAGCGCCCACTTCTTTCTGCAACGCTAAAAACGTCTTCATCGCTGATTTGCACGGCGCGCACCACGTGGCCCAAAAGACAACCACCACGACTTTCCCGCGCAGAGCTTCAAGCGAAACTTTGTCGCCACTGAGCGAACGTGCCTCAAAAGGCGCCGCAATCGGTCGTTTATCTGCGAACGCAGAATTCACAGACAATGCGGAAATCATTAACAAAGCAGCGAGAAATCGCTTCATAACAACGCCTCAATCAGCGAGTGAATCGCGCTTTCATCAAAACCAGTGCGGATGCTGTGAATTTTCATCGA
>JAZUEA010000155.1:0-1615 GCA_045639945.1 Myxococcota bacterium | reverse complement strand
CATCGTTCGCGTGTACGATGCGGAAATTGATGGAGATTTCTGCTTTTACACCACTCAAATGCTCGAAGGCTTGTCGCTGAAAAAGCTCAAAGCGTTGCGTCCGGGCGGTCGATTCAAACTGCGTGAGCTGGAGCCGATTTTTAATCAAATCGCACATGCGTTGGCGCACGCACATCGCACGATGGTTCACGGCGATCTCAAAGCAGAAAACGTGATCGTCATGCCGGATGTGCTCAAAGTTACGGACTTTGGGCTGCATCAAATCGTTTCAAAAGAACAATTTGAAACGGTGATGAAGCAAAGCGGTGGTTCAACGGTCGCGCCTGAATTGCGAGATGCGGGCACGATTTCCGCGCAAAGCGACATTTACAGTTTGGGCGCGCTGCTCTACGAACTCGTGTGTGGACAAGCGTTTTCGGCGACTGCGTCAAAGCCCAGCGAGGTTTTGGACGATCCGCAAGAAGCACAGCCAGGCGGCTTGGACGACATTATTGCAAAGGCCACGGCTGAAAATGCGAGTGAGCGCCATGAATCGGCGTTGTCGTTTGCAGAAGCGTTGGCCACGCTCATCGACACGCGCGAGTTGTTGACGGAGCCCAGCGAAAATCTGATTCCCGAGGATGTGACGAACAAATTTGTGTTGCCCGCTGCATCATCGCTGTCGCCTGAAGACTCGCTCAACGCTTTGGATGCGAAAGCTTCAAAAAACGCAGTTCAAGCGGCAGCGATACCTGTGCCGGTTCCGCAACCTGTTCAAATTCCTCAGGTTTCTCACTCATCGCCTGTGCCGCCGCCGATTCAAAATTCTCAATCGCAGCGCGTTTCGCATCAATCGGTTTCACAGCGAATGCCGATGCCTGGGCCGATTGTTCAAGGCATGCCGGTTCGCCCAAATACCATTACAAATTCAAAGGTTTCTCAGCCTGCGATTCGCGGAACGGGTTCGCAAGCGTCGATTCGCACGCTTCCGCCGACCTTTGAAGCAACTGAGCCTTCTTTGCGCACGGTGCCGCTTCAAAGCAGCGCGCCGTGGTTTTTGCGCTCTAATGCTGGATTTGCAGCGAGTTTGCTGCTCGTTGTGGCGGTGATTGGCGTAGCGACGTGGTTTGTATTGGACATGCTCACGACTCCTGAGGCTGTTGTGCCCGCTCGTCCAGCTGTGCCCATTACGGTTAAACCCGTCGAAGTGGTTGAAATTGAAAATGAAAATTCAATTCAGCTTCAAGCGCCTGACTCTGAGCAAATCGCTCAAAATCATCCAGAGCCAGAAGTGCCGGTTCAATCACCAGAGCCTGTAGCAGAGCAGAAAACGGCAAAATCTCCTGAAGCTGTTGCAAAATCAGCGACTGCTCCAGCGCTTGCTGCTGCTGCGAAACCTTCGGAAAACAAAGCAGAATCTTTAAAAACGGTTGATAAGCCTGCTGAACCGCCTAAAGCTGAAACGCCCAAAGTTGCGGCAAAAACAGCGGAGGCGCCCAAGCAACAGCCGACGACGGAAGCCTCTAAAGCAGAGTCGAGCAAGCCTGAACCGCCCAAAGTGGCTGAAAAAACGACAGAAACGCCTAAAACAGAAGCGCCAGTTGCAGCACCTCAGGTCGGAGTAAGTCGGAGGCCA
>JAZUEA010000154.1:0-3904 GCA_045639945.1 Myxococcota bacterium | reverse complement strand
CGCCCGGCTGAAATGAAGCGCATCCGCTGGAGCGACGATCCCGATGTGAAGAACGATATTTGCGGTTTGCGCGAAGGTTCTCGCTTCATCATGCGCGAGTGTGGCAAGGATTTGGACGGCGAGTGGGAAGTCATTCAGCTCAACCTGGGCGATGCCGATCCTGAGGTTCGTAACTTGTTTGCTCAGCGTCCGAAGGCGGGCCCGCCGTACATCAAGATGGTCGAAGCTGCTGTCGAAGAAGAAATTCACTTGGGCCGCTTGGTGATCGTCGAAGACGACAAGTAAACTCCTCGTAATTTCAGCGAATTAAGCCCATGCCGTTTCGACGTGGGCTTTTTTATGCTCATTTGGGTGAGTGATGCTTTTCAAAAAAAATGCATTTCTACTGAGTTTGCTTGTGCCGTTTTCTGTATTTGCAACGCCTGAGCAATCAGATGAAATGGTTCAAGATTACTGTGAAGAGCATGAAGCGACATTGATTGCAGGTGGTGAAGGTTTGATTCACCGCGAAATCATGACAGATGTGCGCAATCTCCAAACGGGCGAATACAATTTTGATTCGATATTGAGCTTGGTAAAAGAAGAGATAAAAGACTTTGATATTAAGTATTACCATCAAGAAACAGTTTTTTGTGACGAGGAAGAATACAGTTCTTTCCCCAAATTCAATACACCGTCATCGTTTGGCGATGCCATGATTCGTGCTGGATTTAACTTGGTTTCGCTGGCTTCGAATCACTCTTATGACTTGCGAAAAATGGGTGCAGATTCTTCGATTCAGTATTGGCGATCTCATCCAGAAGTATTGTCTGCGGGCATGTATCAAGATGAGACAGAAAGAAAACAGTGGAGAATTGCAACAGTAAATCAGATCAAATATGGCTTTTTAAGCTATACGTTGCGCACAAATGCCATGTTTACTGAGCGTCATTGGCCAACAGTCGCACTTTACGACGCTGAAAAAGTAAAAATGGACATCGAAACACTGCGACCAATGGTTGATGTGCTCATCGTTGCGATTCATTGGGGGCATGAATACACTTTTGAACCAGTAGGCGAACAGAAAAAAATTGCTAAATATCTGTCTGATTTAGGTGTTGATCTGATTTTAGGTACACACTCTCACACGATTCAGCCGGTTCAAAAGATCGGGAAAACATTGGTTTTTTATTCGCTGGGAAATTTGATCTCGAATCAAAAGTTTTTGAAAAAGTCCGAAAAATATTGGTTTGGTGATGTGTCAAAAGGCGCGATTGGCATGCTTTCCAGCCTAAAAATCCGAAAAATCGATTGCGGAAAATATAGAGAACCTGAAATTACACTAGATGATGTGACAATAGATCTAACTTATACATACTCTAGAGGCTATCATGATTACTTAGTTGTTCCATTTAGTAAGATGGAAAAGCGATATCTCACTAAATATATGAAAATATATGAACAGTATGCACCGCTTGTAACTGTGTTTGATCCAAATCATCAATGGTTGACCGTTAAAAAACCTGCTCCACTACCGACTCGCGAAAAAAAATAGCGATTGAAAACTGGAAGTCTGAATCGAACGTTCGACTTTTTAAAACGCGCGGACGCTGTCGTATCAAAACGACAAAAAATTGAATTTGTGAGAATTTTTTGCTCGGTTTGAATTGGAGAAATTTGCGCGCAATTACAAGACAGAGCGGGCGCCTTCTGCTAATCTTGTGAACGTTTTTTACTCACGAGGTGGTTATGCGAAAGCTCTCCCTTCTTTACAGTCTTCTTGCGTTGTCTTTTCTTCCTTTAGGCTGCATCGAAGCTGACGATGACGACGATTCCGCCGCCGATAGCGGCTTTGCCGGTCAGGGTGGATCGGGTGGAACCGGTGGATCGGGTGGAATTGGTGGCAATCTCGAATCTGGTTGTGACCGCACTTTCGTATACCGCCACACCGGTTCGCCGGCTGAAACGGTCCAACTCGCGGGCGAATTTACGTCGTGGCAAGACGGCGCTTTGACCATGACCAAGCAGAGCGATGGCCTTTACACGGCCGTCGTTTCTAACTTGGCGCCTGGCACTTACGCTTACAAGTTCATCGTTGACGGCAATTGGATTTCCGATCCGGACAACCCGAATCTCTCGACCGAAGGCGACAACAACAGCTTGGTCGATCACGTTTGTCCGTTTGTTCCGGAATGCTTGGCTGACTCGGATTGCGCGGGCGGCGAGGCCTTTGGTTGCCGTAACTACGAATGCACTTGCACTTGCAACGATCCGTTGATGTGCAACGCCGACAACAGCGCTTGCGTGGAATGCGTGGACGACAGCACCTGCGGCGGTTTGCACTGCAACGCTACGGGTTCGTGCGTGGCTTGCACCTCGAACGACCACTGCTCCGGAGAAACGCCGATTTGCAACACCACCAACAACCGCTGCGTGGAATGCGAAAACAGCGATCAGTGCGGCTCGGACGAAGTTTGCAACAACAACAAGTGCGAAAAGAGCTGCATGTTTGCAACGGACTGCGGCCCCATTGAGCAGTGGGATTGCACCTATGAGAACGCTTGTGTCCAGCGTCCTTGCAACGAAAAGGTCTTCGTTTTCGATCCTTCGGGCTACGGCGATTTCGACACGATTCACGTCTCGGGCGACTTTAATGGCTGGCCGGACTGCTCAAATCGTGAGGACAGCGGTGCGATGATGACCGTCATCGGCGGCGGCGACTTCCGTTTCTACACCGCCGTTAAAGATATGCCGAACGGCCAGCACCAGTATAAGTTTGTGCTCTGCAACGGCAGCACCGCCAACTGGGTTTCTGATCCGAACGCCGAAATGACCGTGAGCGACGGCTATGGTGCCCAAAACTCCGCGTTCAACCTGGCGTGTGAATCCGGCGGCGGTGGCGGCGAAGAGACCGAATGGGGCTGGGAAGACGCCATCATGTACTTTGCGATCGTCGACCGCTTCTACAACTCCGACGGCCAGTCCGATCCGGTTTCGGGCGCTTCGGGCATGGAAGCAAACGGCGCTTCCGGTCAGTACGAAGGCGGCGACTTGAAGGGCATGACCGCTAAGTTGCCGTACTTGAAGGATCTTGGCATCACCGCCATTTGGTTGTCCGCGCCGTACGACAACCGCGACGAAGCCGGCGCTTCGCAGTATCCCGATCAAGATCGCCACATGTACTCGGGTTACCACGGTTACTGGCCCAAGGCTCAAAACGTGGATTACAGCAATCCGATGAGCCCGAATCCGACGCCGATGGTCGAGTCCAAGATCGGTACCGCGGACGATTTGCACGAACTCATTGAAACGGCGCACAGCGAAGACATGGGCCTCAAGGTCCTGTTCGACTACGTCATGAACCACATCGACATCAACTCGCCGCTCTACCAGGCGCACCAGAACGATGGCTGGTTCTACAAAGAAAACGGCAACTTCGTGATTTGCCAGGGCTCCGTTTGGGATGACCCCTTCTTGCAGAAAGTTTGCGCGTTCACCGATTACTTGCCGCCGTTCGACTTTAGCCAGGCCGCGCCGCGCAACTGGTCGGTCAACGACGCCATGTGGTGGGCTCGCGCGTTCGGTATCGACGGTTACCGCTTGGATGCCATCAAGCACATCGATATCCAGTGGCTCACTGACTTGCGTTCTCGCTTGAACAGCGAAATTCAGGATCCGGTCGGCGGTCGTTTCTACTTGGTCGGTGAGACGTTCGACTACGGCAACCGCGACTTCATCAAGAGCTTCGTTAACAAGAACACCATGTTGGACGGTCAGTTCGACTTCCCGCTGAAGGCTAAGCTTTGCGAGTTCGCCTTCCGTTGGGGCAATGTGGATGATTTCGCGAATTTCGCTGTGGGGAACGACTACTACTACGGCAACGCTTCGCTCATGACCACGTTCATTGGCAACCACGACATTCCGC
>JAZUEA010000153.1:0-3292 GCA_045639945.1 Myxococcota bacterium | reverse complement strand
TCACCACCCAAAACCAATGGCACAGCCTTGGCATTCAAGATGCGACGCGTTGCTTCGTAAACTTGCGCTACGACAGGCTCCGGCGCACCCAGCGGGTGAATCAGGTTGCCAAGGTCGAAATACTCAAGCGTTTCGAGATCGACATCCTGCTCCGGCGAGTAAAGCTCGTGCTGGAAAGACGCGGTTCTAAGGGCATCAGGCCCAAAGCGCGCACCTGGGCGATTCGTAGTTGTAGAATCGTAAGGCACGCCGAAAATCGTAAGATTTCCGGCAGCTACCTCATCGATCGTTGTACGAATCGCCTCGGTGTAGCAAGGGCCGTCCTGGATGAACTCGATGTCCACAGGAACCACAAAAATTACAGGTCGAGGACGTAGGAGAACATGAGCGGAGCGACGATGGTCGCATCGGACTCGACGACGAAGGTCGGCGCCTTGGCGTCAAGCTTAGCCCACGTGATCTTCTCGTTCGGGACGGCGCCACTGTAGGAACCGTAAGAAGTGGTCGAATCGGAGATCTGGCAGAAGTAGCTCCAGAACGGCGTGTCGTCTTCTTCGAAATCCTTGAGGAGGCTGGGCACGACGCAGATGGAGAAGTCACCAGCGATACCACCACCGATCTGGAAGAAGCCCGGAGCGCGGGGATCCTTCTTGTGAGCGCGGTACCATTCGACCAACTCACCCATGTACTCAAGGCCGGTGCGCATGATGTTGTAGTTGCTCACAACACCCATCTTGACCTGAGCGGCGAAGACGTTACCGCAGGTGGAATCTTCCCAACCCGGAACGAAGATCGGGATGTTCTTTTCGCAAGCGGCAATGAGCCAGGACTGCTCAACGGGGAGGCAGTACTGAGACTCGAAGGTCTTCTCGCGGATGAGGCGGTAAAGAACCTCGTGCGGGAAGGCGCGCTCGCCCTTCTTGTCCATGTCCTTCCAGATCTCGATGAGCTTGTTGATGACGGGCATCATCGCCTTTTCCTCATCGATACCGACATCGGTCACGCGGCAGAGACCCTTCTTGGTGATTTCTTCTTCCTGCTCACCGGTGAAGTAACGGTAACCCTGCAGAGGAACGTAAGAATCACGGCCGATCATGTTGAAGAGGTCTTCTTCAAGGTTGGCGCCGGTGCAGCAGATGGCGTGAACCTTGCCACCGCGGATCATCTCGGCCAAGGAGATGCCCAAGCGAGCGGTGCTCATGGCGCCGGCCATGGAGAGGAACATGCAACCGCCAGCGTTGATGTGATCAACGTAAGCGTCCGAAGCGGCCTTGAGGGCGGCGGAGTTGAAGTGGTGGTAGTAACGGTTAACGAACTCGCGAACAGACATAGAGCACTCCAATCGAGCCCACATGAGCTCACAAAAAGGCGCGTAGTTTACTCGCTTCTGCCTGGCGTGGGTAGATGAAACTTTTATAGTTTAGTCACCAAGAGTTACGTGCATTCAAAAACAGATTCATTCAGGAAGCGCTCAAGTCTGGTCGACAAATTCTTGAAATGCGCCTACCCTGCGCGCCCCAACAGCACGGCAGCAAACAATGAGTCTCAAAAGCCGATTAACTCCATTTTTTACCGCTCGTTTTTTGAAATTCGCCACAGTTGGCGCCAGCGGCGTAATCGTAAATCTTGGATTTTTCTGGATTTTCATCCATTGCGGGCTGCATCAAAATTTGGCTTCAGCCCTCGCAATTGAAGTTTCGATTCTCTCAAATTTTCTTTGCAACGAATTTTGGACGTTCCGCGATCAGCACAGTGGCTCACGACTTTCTCGACTTTTGCGATTCCAAATCGTGTCGATCGTGGGCGCTTGCGCGCAGTGGCTTACTTTCGTGATTTGCAACTGGCTGTGGTTCGCATTGCTCAACGGATTTGATGCGTTTCAAGCGGAATTCGATCAAGGTTTGGTGAACCTGTTCCGCAAACCACCCGAGATTGGCCATTTCGTGTACGCATCGCAGATCATCGGCATTGGCGTTTCTACTGTTTGGAATTTCCTCGCGAATTTCTACTGGACCTGGCGCAAGGCAGCCAAGTAACTCACTTTTTTCTTCAAAATCACTTTTTCACACGCTCTAGAATTGGCGTTTTTTCTCACCTAAACTGCTCCAAATTTCCCCAAAGGTTTTCAAATGAAACGCATTCTCCCGTTTGCTCTCGCGTTGACCGCCATGCCTTTGACTGCTCAAGCCGATTTGGGTGGTTTCCACGTTGCCGCAAGAGCTGACTATTTCACGGGTTCTGGCGATTTGTTTACGCGATTCAACTCAGATTTCGCCTACGGTTTAGAACTTGGCTTTGAAATCATCGGCGTCGAAATTTGGGGCGAAGCCATGATGATGGGCAGTGACCAATATTTTTTCAGCGCAAACATGGGATTTGGTTGGCAGCCCACTTTCAAAGAACATTTATCTTTAGATTTGGGCATTTACACCGGCCCAATGTTCTTTTTATTCCCACCAGATAAATACGAAAAATTCACGATGCCTCACGAGTTGGCGAGCGACATGCAAGCAGCAGGATTCGATCCAACCTCGTTTGAAAATGCCTACAACACCGCAATGCAAGAAGCCGACGATTTGGGTCGAGTGGCCGTGGGTTGGAATTTAGGTCGCGCTCGCTTGGCCATCGCTTACAGCTTTGTGCCGGAATTCGCGTTGGGCATCGAAGGCACTGCAGCGTACCACTACATCTTGAGCGGCGAAGACATCATTGCCGGCGCCAAAAACCAATCTCTCAATAAAATCGCGAAAGAACATCCCAATTTGCCAAAGCCAATCGTCGATCGTTTGCGCAACGTCGTGGGCGCGAAAGAAGTCGACGACCAAAACTTGAGCGGTTTCAACTTCAGCGGCGGCGTCTTCCTTCGCTATCGCTACTAAAAGCAACAACTTAAAATCATTACATTTTTCTCAGAACGCCGCAGTTCTTGCTTTCAGAACGCAAGCGCCCTAAACATGCAGCTCGTTGTTTGTTGGAGAGCACAATGAAAGCCTGGAAACACATTGGATTTTGGATCGGCTTCACGCTTTTGCTCGCCGTTAACGTTGCGTGGGCTGGATCGGGCGGAAACTCTCCCGGCGGTGGCGGAGAAGGCGGCGGCGGCGCTGAACCCGGAATGTTGGGCATGCTTTTGATGAGCGCTCTTCCCTGTGCCTACTTTGTGCGGCGATCGTGGACCAAGCGTCGCTAACTCACCGTTTTCAAACGACTCTCATCATTTTTTGTGCGCTCGCAGCTGCGCCGTCCATTGTGTGGATCGCAAACACGTGGACCAACAATGTGCTCACAGGCG
>JAZUEA010000152.1:0-3503 GCA_045639945.1 Myxococcota bacterium | reverse complement strand
CGCTTCGATCTGTTCGCGAAGTTCAGCGTCGCTGGACGTCATGCGCAACTGATCTTTGTTGGAAGCGCGGAAACCGCAGTAAACACAGTCGTTAATGCAGTGGTTACCAATGTAAAGCGGCGCAAAAAGAACAATTCGGTTGCCGTAAACGCGCTGCTTAAGCGTGCGAGCACCTTCAAAGATCGCTTCTTCAAGTTCCGGATCTTTGGTGCGCAGCAAAACGGCGGCTTCATTGGGAGTCAGAGGCTGCTTTTCGAGCGATTTTGCAATGATTTCCTCAACCTGTGCTCGGCTGGGTTCAGCTTTTGCGAGTTCCGCTTCAAACGCATTGTCATCAATAAAGTCAATGGCGGCTTTACTGCGATCATTCAAATCGATTTTACGAGCCATATGAACCTCTTACGCGCGACGAAGCGCGTCTCCCCGACCTTGCCCCACAGGACGTCCCATGCGTGCAAGGGTTTGTTTCAAACGAATATCGAAGCTGCGCTCCACACCTTCTTCGAGGGCTGCCTCAGTACGTCCCTTTGCAGGATAAATCTCGTAAAGAGAACGCTTTTCGGGTGTCGTCACATTGGGCATCACCACGTTCGCCCCTCGTTGAAGCGCCAATTCCCTGCCCTGTTCTTCGTTAACAACCGCCAAAGCAGTTGTCGCAGGAATCATTGCATCCGGAACCATGAGCCGTGCGAGCGCTAAAAAGCGCCACGTCATTTCCGCTGTTGCCGGCACTTGTACATCCGCAGGCGCCATAAAATCTTCAGGATGCTGTCCAAGTGGCGTTTCCATATGCGGAATGTACGGACCAGAACCAATCATGTGAGCCGGTAAATCGCGCAGCCACTCAAGCGCCAAGTTTAAATCGTCAAACGTTTGGCCCGGCACACCAATCAATGCGCCAGTGCCCACTTGGTAGCCAAGCTCAATCATTTCGCGAAGTTGCTCCATGCGCACGCGATCGTGTCCAGGACACGCAGGATGCAAGCGACGGAACAAATCCGGCGAGGTCGTTTCAAAGCGCAGCAAGTAACGATCAGCACCCGCATCGCGCCATTTTTTCAGCGTATCGTACGACTGCTCACCCAAACTGAGCGTAATGGCCAAATTGCTTCGAGCGCGAATGGCGTGAATCAAATCCACTACAAAATCTGGAGTAATTTCCGGATCTTCGCCTGCTTGCATTACAACGCTGCCGTAACCCAGCTCGACGATTTTATCCACGCACGCGAGAATTTCGTCTTTGGTCAGGCGATAACGCGTGATTTTTCGATCGGCGCGAACACCACAGTATAAGCAACGACGACGACAATGATTAGAAAGCTCAATCAATCCGCGGAGATGCACTTCATCGCCCACGTGCTCACGGCGAACACTGTCAGCAGCATCGTAGAGCTCTTTCAAAACTTCCGGATCTTCCGTTTTCAGAAGTTCCAGTCGTTCAGCTCTCGAAAGCTGAGAATTCAGCTTCATTTCTGAACCTCACGCAAATAAGCGTTCAAAAGCATGACAAACAATTCCGGCACCATCGCCATCAATTCCGGCTTTTGAACATAAGCCACGCGGAACTGCGTTCGACCTGGATTTTGTTCTGTGTTTTCCGACATATAGCCTGGATAGAAATCCATCATTGGCGCCGTCAACAAAGTCATGGACTTGCCGCGAAACTCCACACACCCTTTTTGAGCGCACCAAAGAGAGAAATCCACCGAATTAAAGCGCTGGTCAACTAACTTGTGCACATCGATCACGGTGTAGAGCGAAGTATCCGGCTGCGAGACCACAATTTCTGGCGCCACGTGATGCATGGTTTCCACAAACTGACGCATCATGGAACTGTAGCGCTCACGCTGAAAATCGTACCAACGACGCATCGATTCAGCCGGCTCGTCGGCCAAAGCGCCAAAAACAGCCTGCCCAAGCACGTTTGAGCAAAGTCCTGCTGTATTTTCGGCCACTGCGCGCACGTGAAATTCGTGGCTGTCGGTGCAAAGCGCTCCAATGCGAAGACCGCATGCGTTCCAAACTTTGCTCGCAGTTTCAATGCTGATGCGGCGACCGGTAATGCCCGGCACTGCATCTTCGCTGATGCCCCAAACGCTGCTGATGTTTGCAGGTTTGTAGCAAAGTTCACGGTACGCCTCGTCCGAAATCAACCACGCGTTGTACTTCACGCACAGGCGGCCAATGTGGTTAAGCGCCTCTTGCGAGTAAAATTGACCCGTCGGATTGTCGTACGGAATCACCACAATCGCGCCGGGATGCTCCGCTTCGAAAATCGCATCGAAATCCGCTTCTGACGGAATCGAGAAATGGCCGTCATCCTGCAAAATTCGCTGAATCGAAACTGTGCGACGTCCCAAACGCTCAGCAAATGATTTGTAATTTGTGTAACTCGGATCGACCAGCAACAACGGACGTTCTTCGCCACCGACTAAGCCGCAAGTGCCCAAAATGGCAAGCGCCATGGCCTGACTGCCACCGTCGGTGATTTGGATTTCGATGTGCTCGGTCGAAAAACCGCTCACTTCTAATATATGTCTAAAAGCGGCGCGGCATTTTTCATCGCCAACCGTTGCACTGTAGGGCACAACGCCGTTGCCAAACAGCTCACCAGACTGTCCCAACGAAGCCAATTTTCGCTGTAAAGTCGAGTACATCGGCTCTGTCACGTTTCCAATGGCGACGTTGATTGCCTCTGTATCGTCTTTGCGTTCTGCAAAATGGATCGACGCCATTCGAATGGCTGAAGGAAAACGCTGTGCGTAATACGAGGAAATCTCAGGGTCCAAATGTCTGCCTCTAAAAACGACGTGAAATTCGAATGTTATTACAATTTCCATTCGATTGTCACGAACAGTTTAACAATAAAAATTTTTCCTAAAGATCCCGCGGAGTCACATCCACAAAAATATCGTAGCTCCCATCTAATAAGACAAAGTGCATTCTTTACGCTTGACGACGCCCTTCAATAGAGTGACCTTGTACAACGGCTCTTAACCTCAAAGCTCTTAACTACAAAGAGGAGTATTTATGTCGATCGGTAAGAAATTTGCAGCAGAGCTCATTGGTACGTTCTGGCTGGTCTTTGGTGGTTGCGGCACGGCCGTGCTCGCTTCCTACAACACCGGTTTCGTTGGCGTTTCTCTCGCCTTCGGTCTCACCGTTTTGACCATGGCCTACGCCATCGGTCACATCTCCGGCTGCCACTTGAACCCGGCCGTTTCGCTGGGCTGCCTCGTTGCCGGCCGCATGTCCGCTAAGGACTTCGTTCCTTACGTGATCGCTCAGTGCGTTGGCGCTATCGCCGCCGCCGCTCTCCTCTACTTCATCGCCAGCCCCTCCACAAGCGGCAAGGCCGGTGAATTCGCCACCAACTTCTACGATGTTAAGGTTTACGCTCAGAGCTACTCGATGGCCGCCTGCTTCGTCACCGAAGCCGTTTTGACCTTCGTGTTCCTGTTCGTCATCCTCGGCTCCACCGACGCTCGCGCTCCGGCCGGCTT
>JAZUEA010000151.1:0-3187 GCA_045639945.1 Myxococcota bacterium | reverse complement strand
CGTAGACGCAGGCTTTTCTACTTGTGGCGACGGCACTTGCAACCATGGCGAAACAGAAGCGACCTGTCCACAAGACTGTGCCTGCAACAACTGCAACTGCGGAAACGGCTACTGCGATCCCGAAGAATCGACCATTTTGTGTCCGCAAGATTGCTACTGCGGAAACGGCTATTGCGACGACGGCGAATCTCCACTCAATTGCTCTCAAGATTGCGGTAGCTGTGGCAACGGCATTTGTGACAATCGCGAAACCATTACATCGTGTCCAAGCGATTGCACTTGTGGCAACAACATTTGCGAACCCACCGAAGACGCAATTTTGTGCTTTGAAGATTGCCACTGTGGCAACCACGTTTGCGAACAAGAAGCGGGCGAAAACTCGGTGGAATGCCCAGAAGATTGCTATTGCGGCAACGGTACGTGCGAATACGGTAATCCGGGTGAAAACACCTACAATTGCGCACACGATTGTTATTGCGGCAACGGCATTTGCGAGGATTTGACCGAAAACGCAGCGCTCTGTCCTGAAGACTGCGCTCGCACTTGCGGCAACAATGTCTGCGAACCCGGCGAAAATTACTCAAACTGCGCACAAGACTGCACTTGCGGCAACGGCGTCTGCGACTCCGGCGAAAATTACTCAAACTGCGCACAAGACTGCACTTGTGGCAACGGCGTTTGCGACACAGGCGAAAGCGTTTCTTCGTGCCCAAGCGACTGCACCTGTGGCAACCACGTTTGCGACGCGAACGAAAGCATCACGTCTTGCTCACTCGACTGTTACTGCCGAAACGGAACCTGCGACGCAGGCGAAACAGCTCAAACCTGCCCGCAAGATTGCGCAACCGGTTGCGGTGACGGCATTTGCAGCAACGGCGAAAACGCTCTGAACTGCTCAACAGACTGCGGCACCTGCGGCAACGGCATTTGTGACAACGGCGAAAGCTACTCGAACTGCTCGCAAGACTGCACTTGCGGCAACCGAATTTGCGAAAGCGGTGAAAGCCACGCCACCTGTCCAAGCGATTGTCTTTGCGGCAACGGCATTTGCGACAACGGTGAAACCGCACAAACCTGCATTGAAGACTGTCACTGCGGCAACGGCGTTTGTAACGTCACGTATGGCGAAACTGCGCAGAACTGCTTCAACGACTGTCACTGCGGCAACGGCGTTTGCGACAGCAACGAAACCACAAGCAGCTGCCCGACCGATTGTCTTTGTGGCAACGGCGTTTGCGACACAAACGAAACGCACACAACCTGCCCGCAAGACTGTTCCTGCGGCGACGGCGTTTGCGCAAATGGTGAAACCTACGCCACATGCGCCATCGATTGTCTTTGTGGCAACGGCACTTGCAACCAAGGCGAGAACCACGCAACCTGCCCGCAAGACTGTCCTGGCGTAAACCCAGGCGGTGCCTGCTTTTGCAGCGAAGACTGCACTCAACTCTCCACACACCAAGTCGTTTGTTTGGACGGCATTTGCACCGCCAAATCGAGCCGCTCATGCTCATCCGCCGGCAGCACCTCAGAATGCCCAAGCGGTTCTAGCTGCTGGGGTTATGGCGAATTCAGCGATAATTTCTGCTTCATTACGTGTTCAAGCCTCACCGATTCGCGTTGCGGCGGTATGTGCGACGGCGCTTCCAGCTCCGCACCTGGTGACTGCATTCCCACAAAGCAAACCGCAGAAGACTGTGCCTACACCTGTTCGCAGTATTGTTCATGCGGCGACGGCGTTTGCGACAGGAACGAAACCACAAGCAGCTGTGCGTTGGATTGCTATTGTGGCAACGGAACTTGCGATATCGGCGAAACACCCATTTCGTGCCCGCGAGACTGCACTAGCCAACCGATGGGCGCCGAATGCAACTGCGACAGCGATTGCGCGTCAATCGCCGGTCACACCTCGGTTTGCTTGTTTGGCATTTGCATTCCGCTGGCTTCCTCATCATGCAGCAGCGCCGGTAGCACCGCAGAATGTCCGGCTGGCAGTAGTTGCTGGGGCTTAACCAGCATCAGCGGCAACTTCTGCTTCCCAACCTGCTCAAGTCTTAACGACCCAAGCTGTAAAGGCTATTGCGACGGTAGCAGCAACAGCAATCCTGGCGATTGTTTGCCGGACAGCACCAACAGCTGTTCCGCCCTTTGCGGTGATTACTGCAATTAAATCCTCAATCATTTCAGCACATTACCCATACTTGCTTTGCACTTGTTCTCACTTGATCCAGCAAGGCGAGTATGGTTTTCTGCGCCACTTTTTTGAACGAGAGGCGCACAGTGGCTGAAATCTGGACGATTCGCAGCGTTCTCGCATGGACCGCGCAATTTTTTGAAAAGAAAAACATTGAGAGTTCGCGCCTGGACGCCGAACTACTCATTGCGCACACGCTCAAATGCGACCGACTCAAACTCTACTTGGATTTGGATCGACCGCTTTTGCAGAGCGAACTCGCCGAAATCAAAAGCCTTATCAAGCGCCGCGCTGCACACGAACCCATCGCGTACATTTTGGGCGAACGCGCATTTTGGAAAGAGACGTTCAAGGTTTCACCTGCCGTTCTTTGCCCACGTCCAGAAACTGAGCACTTGGTCGAGCTGACGCTCAAAGTCTTAAAAGACGTTGAAAATCCCAAAGTTATCGACGTTGGCACCGGTAGCGGCTGCGTTATTTTAAGTATCAAGGGCGAACGCGAAGACGCCCAGTGCACAGCTGTGGACATTTCACCCGAAGCACTTGAAATTGCTCAGGAAAACGCCAAAGAGCTCGAACTTGACGTTGAGTTTTTGCAGAGTGATTGCCTCTCAAACGCCGAAGGTCCATTTGACGCCATCGTTTCAAATCCGCCTTACATCGCGTCTGGTGAAATCAGCGGATTAATGTCAGACGTCGTCGATTATGAACCACATTTGGCGCTCGACGGCGGCCCAGATGGCCTTGATATCATTCGAAAATTGGCGAAGCAGGCCTCAGAAAAATTGGTCGATGGTGGCTGGTTTCTTTTTGAAATCGGTGCAGACCAAGGCGAGTCTTCACAAAAAGTCTTAACCGATCTCGAAACATTTGAATCTGTCGCAATTCTCAAAGATTACGCAGGGTTAGATCGTATTTGTTACGGACAGCGAAAGAGTCGCGCGTGAAAAACGAAAATTTGCTGCCAAACGAACAACTTGTGGAATCGCTGCC
>JAZUEA010000150.1:0-7678 GCA_045639945.1 Myxococcota bacterium | reverse complement strand
AACTCGACGAATTTGCAGACGGCTTGCAGCTTCTGCGAGCGAAATGATCGAAGACGAGTATTCTTGTGGCGTTTCCGGCGGGCAGTAAATTTGACGCCACACTTCAAGCGCAGGCGACTGAATTTCTTTGAGCGACGCAACACTCGCTCGTGCGAGCGTGGGACGATTCAAGTACAGCGTGTAAAGTTCAATGCGCTGTAGCTGCGCTTCTTCTGGATTCTCAAATAAAATCCGTCGGTTGAGCGTGTTGAGTAAATCTTCGTAGCGATTTGTATGCTGCTCAAGTTCAGCCAAGAATTCGAGAGCAGGCGCATCCAAAACGTCGAGCCACGACTCCAGCAGTTTGGCGGCTGCTTCTTCCTGACCGCCGGCAGCTTGCGCTTCAGCTACCAACAATGCCGTGAGAGGATGCGCAATCGAGGCGGACGCCAGCGCAGGACTGGGCGGCATGCCGAGTTTTGCAGCTGTGCGAATCAAAGAATCCATTGCAGCTACAGAACTTGGCTCAGCATCCAATGCTTCTAAGTAAAGCTGAATGGGTTGAATTGGCTTGTTTATCGCACTCTTGTGCTTTTCGAGTAGTCGCGCGGCTTCGAGCAAGTGGGCGGCGCGATTGAAATTATCAGGCGTGACTTGCGCGAGGCGAATTTCAAGATCAAAGCGCAACGCAGGTGTTGCATCTTCGTCCAGCAGATTTTGCAAGCGCGACAAAACGTAGGTGTTGCTTGGTTCAATCGAAAGTGCACGCGCAAGTAAGCGAATCGTGTTTTCGCGATCGCCCAGCGCAAGATTCGAAAGCGCGGCCGTTTCCACCAACAACGTAACCGCAGGATCTTGCTCATCTGCATAAGCTGTTGCAGCACGCAGGTGGCGCATCATCTTTGAGCGGTTGTCTTGCTCCGTTAAATGGTCGAGCGCGTCCAATGCAGATAGATTCTTGGGATCCACATCCAAAACGTGTTCGTACCAATCGATACTCGATTCTTCGTGACCTGGAATGTGCTCGTACGCGTCCGCAATGGCGTAGATTTTTTCGGCAAGCTCATTTCGAAGTCGCTTGGCTTGCAGGCCTTGTGCTGTTGCGAGCTTTTCTTCTAACTCTTTGATTTCAAGAGCAAAACTCTGCTGAATATTGACCTGATGAGCACCAAGTAGTGAGCGAGCCAAACTGGGAAGTGCGTAAAGTTTGTCGGCCTGCGGCAATTTCGCCACTTGATCCGTCACAATTCGCAAAAGCGCCGGACGATGTTCACGACTGACAAACAGTGCACAGCGATACCAGAAAACCGGGTCGTTGTCGCTTAAGCGCTGTGCTTCCCGCAGTGTTTCCACTGAAAGTCGCGAACCAAATTCAAGCAATGCAGGCAAGAGATAAGGCGCGTCTACTTCTCGACTTGCGAGTGGCAGTGCGCTTTCAAGCGCTTCGTAGCGTTCATCGCTGGTAGCTTCGATGGAGTGGCACGTGAGAATGCGCTGCTCTAAGCCTAGTCGTCGCTGCGATTTGTGCGTTTCAAGTGAGAGACGCATGCTGGCAAGCACGCGATTGTATTGGGCAAGCCGATTGTACCGGAATGCGTAAACTTCCGAAATTGCACGCAAATGCGAGTCTTCTGGATGACGGTGCAGTGCTTCAATCAAGACAGACTGAGTTCGCGAGGGATCGTCGGTATTTCGCGCAGCTTCCAGGTATAGCGCTCGCTTGAGTGGACTGCTTGATAAGTGCGGCAAAGCGCTGATGATTGCGTTGGTCGCGAGTCCAGGTGTGCCACTGCGCCACGACGCAATGAGCGCAGAAAACGTTGCGCTCAAATCAAAATCTGCTGTTCGGCAGGCACCTGCAGCAAATGAGTTGGCTTCGGTATTTTGACCCGTTCTTAGCGCTTGGTGAGCTGTAATGCTGAGCGCACATGGGTCTTCGGTGTCCTGAAGTGCTGCAAAGATTTCTTGAGAATCACCGTTTGAAGTTGCGATAACTTGCCGAATGTATTCAGGAATAAAGCTTTTGGGGGCAAGCCGCTTGGCGTGCAAAATTGCAGCAGAGGCCGTTTCTAAATCGCCTACGTGTGTTGCCCAAATGGCAAGCGCAAACACGTTGACTGCTGCAGTGTCTGGATCTGTGGATTTTTCTAATTCTTCAATATTTGCGCAGAGAATCTTGGCCCACGGACTTGGATTTTGGCTAAGAAGCGGTTTCTGCAAAACCGGAATAGCGGGCAATGGTGTCAGCGAACTGGGCAACTGAGAGTTTTGGTGAAGAGAAATCGAGCAGCTTTCGAAATCGATAGACTCGCGCGCCAACTCTTCAAGTGGCGTCAACTCAAGTAGATTTTCTGTGCTTGAAGTCGAAAATGCCTGGTTCTCAGGCTCAGGTTCTTCTTTGCTAAGCGGAAGTTCCTGAGAATCCTCAAGTTCGAGCTTGAGGTCGGTAAACGTTGCGTCGATTTGCAAGCGCTGTGTGGCGTCTGGATTGTTCGGTGATTCCGCAACGAACACTGCCGGTTTTTCGTTGGAAACCGCCAAAACAGAAGGCGGCAGCGGCGGAGGTACTACAACGTGCTCTGTTTGCGGCGCTTCCGGTAAAAATTCGTCGCTCTCAGAAATCAGAATGTCACTGACCGAAGATTCCGCGTCGTCGAGCTCTTTTGAGATGTTGGGCAACGGCGCAGTGTTTCCGCGCAGCGATGTAAATTGCGGCAAATTCTGAAGCAGCGGAGATGATGGGTGCGAGAGATTTCGATGCGGTCGATCGGTCATTGGGCATCTCCTGTTTCTGATTCTTGCCAGGGAACTTCTGGAGCGAGCGGAATTTCCAAGAGAATTGCTTGTTGGCCCAGTTCAACGATTTGATGATGAGGATAATGACCGGCAGCTTTTACGGTGAGTCGATGGCGGCCTTCAGGTAATTTGAGAACGCCGTCGATGTAGCCATCTAAGCGACCTTTGAAAGCGCCGTCGATCATGATCTCTGCAGTGGGAATGCTGCAGCGAATTTGCAAAAAGGCTTCGCCCACAGGTGGCGGCGGTAGTTCATCCATGCTTTGAACAAGACTGCCACCACAGGAAATGCAGCCTAACGATGCGAGAATAAAAAGGATTTTTCGCATCCTACACCAAACAAAAAACCAAAATTTGAGCGAGGATGACTCTCAAGAAAACAGTGAAAGGATACACGCTCGCGTGGGCAATAGAAGGTTCTGAGCTTTCGCAGAATGAGTTTACGTAACCCAAAGCTGACGTGTTGGTCATTGAGCCGGTGAGTAAACCGCAAATTCGCAGGTAATTCATACCGCGAAGTCGCGCGAGCGCAGCAATCGCAATCACCGGCACGATGTTGACGACCAGCGCAACGCCTGCCAACAACCAACCATTGGGCGATGTAATTTCGTGCGCAAAACTAGGACCAGCGTTCAAACCTACCGCTGCCAAAAAAAGAATGATGCCGATTTCTCGCAGCATCAGATTGCTTTCGCGTGACAAATAAACATCGATTGGACCGATGCGGCGGACTGCGCCCATGAAAATTGCAACCAACATGGCGCCGCCGGCCAAACCAAGTTTGAGCGGTTGCGGCAATCCGGGAATTGCGATTGGTACGCTACCCAAAACGATGCCCAAAAGAATACCAATAAAAATCGGGAACAAACGCGGATGCTCAAGCCTAGATGGCTGATCACCCATTGCTTGTGCCACTTTTTCAAGTGATTCCTTGGAACCAACAACTTGCAAAAAGTCACCCACGTTGAGCGCCATGGTTGGCGTGGGAATCAAGCTCAAGCCTGTACGGAAAATTCGCGTAATTCGAACGTTGAAGCGCTCTTCCAAGCGGAATTGATGCAAGCGGTGATAACCCGGCAGCTTGCTGACCAGAATTTTTCGCTCCATCAATTCGGCAGGCATGCTTTGTTCCCAGTGATTTGGATCGTCGCGACCGCCAATGATGTTGATCACGCGCTCCAAATCGCGGTGCGTGCAGTCCACTTGCAGGTGATCGCCCAAGTGGATTTTTTCATTTTTATCGGGAATGTGCGCTTTATCGCCGTGTTGAATGCGCGAGAAAACCACGGGTACATTGCAGAGTTCACGCAACTCTTCTGGCGTTTTTCCATCAATTCCGGGGTTTTGCACGTGAAGCGGGAAAGTCGTTGGCTCTTCCATCCGCTGACGGTGTTTGTCGATGAGCGCGTTTTGCTCGTCTTCTACTTTGATGCGGAAGATCTTGCGAATGAGCACGATCGAAATGATCAAACCCGCCAAACCAACAGGATAGCCGACCGCGTAACCCGTGCCGCTGGTTGTCGCCGCGAGTTCACTGACGGTTTTTTTGAGCGCTTCTTGTGCGGCACCTAAGCTTGGCGTGTTGGTTGTAGCACCAGCGAGTACACCGATCGCTTCAGATGGTGAAAGATCAAAGAGGTAGCGTGCGAGAATCGTAAGTGCTGTGTTGCCCAAGATGAGAGCCACGGCAAAGAGATTCATTTTCAGGCCGTCTGCTTTGAGGCTTGAAAAAAAGCCGCGGCCCGCCTGCAGACCCACCGCGAACACAAACAGGATGAGTCCGAAATTTTGCGTAAAAGCAATGATTTGCTCGTGAAGCGGCAGGTCAAACGCGCCCACAGCAAGAGCGGAGAAAAGCACTGCGGCTGTGCCCAGTTTCACGCCAAAAATCGGAAACTCGCCCAGCCATAATCCCGGAAAGATCGCTAAACAAAAGAGAATTATCGTGTGCGCGCTGCCATTTTCTTGAAACAGCGCGGTAAACCAGTTTGGCTCCATGGACTCACACGCGAGCAGTCGGTTTACCTCAAGCTATCACGATTTGTAAGAATTTGCACTAAAGTGAAAATCTGTACTAAAATTAGTCTTTTTGCGCATCTAAGCGATTTAACGCGTAGCGAGCGAGAGATTGGCCTTCTGCGGAAGCGCTCTGTAAGCAGCGTTCAATGGTTTTGCGACCTGCTTTTTTCGCTTCTTCAAACCAGATTGGGCGGACGCACTCCGGCAGGCGGGACGTGTCGTTGAGCAAAAAGCGATTTGCAATCCAATGGAGCAAAACGTTTTCTGCAACGGAGCGGCGAATGGTGAGCACGCGCAAAGCGGCATCGCAAAGTTGCGGAATTTCAGAGTGAACGAGTGATTGCGCCAAATCGTGTGAAATTGTGGAAGGCGTATTTAAATCGTGTCGCGCTTGAGCAAACAACGCGAGCGCGCGGTTGCCGGCATCCAAGCTTTCATCTTTGATCATGGCGATCAAACGCTGCTCGGTCTCTTCCGGATGCGCTTCGGCGTAGGCAAGTCGCAAATCACCGCGCGGACCTTCGAAAACAGCTTTTTTGGTTGCAATCGTGCACGGATTGCTCGGATGGCGCTCTTCCAAATACAAAAGCGCTGCCGCCGCCGGTTTGGGATCGTCCGAGAGCGCGCGATTCGCAATTGCGTTCAACGATTCATCAAGCGGCAGGCGAGTGCTCTTTGCAAAATCGAGCAGCCTTTCTAAAACGCTTGTAATTTCCGAAGGTTCCAAGCTTTCAGTGAAACTGACAAGTGGCGCAGCAAAGTAACCGCCGCCAAACGCCGCGTCTGAAATTTCCGCAAAATGCCTCAGCAATGTGCGGACATCGCGCGTGAGCATGGCGTACAAAATGTCCAGGTTGCCCTCGAGCACAAATCGCTCGTCAAACGCGCGATCACCGCTTTCCACGCCTAAGCCGTCGTCTTCTTCTCCGCGCAGGCGAAGCTCAAAGCGCTCACTCCATGTTTCCGAGCGAAGCGTGATTTGGCCGTGAAATCCGCGCGAAATCGACAGGCTCAAGTCTCCCAAGTCGTCGCGCACAAAGCTGCGATTTTCAATGGAAAATCCTTGTGACAACAAGGCTTTTTTCCAACAGTGTGGTCGCCAAAAAGCGAGCACGTGATTCCAAAACGCCACAAAAACGCCACCCACTGCGATGCTTGTTGCAGCAGCGGCATAGGCCGAAACAAACAGCAACGGCAAACCGCACAAAATACAAATCACCACACACAAAACAACCAGCTGTGTGGGCGATTTCACGATTTCATGTTGATGGTGCAGGACTTGCGGTTCGTCCGGCGTGTGCGAATCCCAAGCAAGCGGCTCAGGCGCTTCGTCGTTGTTCGAGAGGGCTGGATGTTCGGAAGTGACGTCCGGAAGATATTCCGGGTTTTGGGTGTGCATTTAAATCAGAAGAGACCGCGAAGGCCAACTCCCAGTGGAACGGTGTCAAACTCGTAAGTCGCGTTGTGGTCGAAGGTATCGGAGTAGTAGTAGCCGAGTTGCGCGAATGCCTGAACGCTCGGGTTGATGTCGTACGAACCGCCGAACGCGAAACGCACGCCGTAACCCACGTGACGATCGTCTGACGGATCGCTCACTTTGGTCCACCAGCTTGGGCCAATTGCGAACAGTGCACCGACCGAAACCTTCGGAATAATGGGGAAATCCATGCGCAAACGAACATTCGGGCTCATCACCAAGCGACGATCGCCGTGATCTCGCGGGAACCAAACCAACATCCACTCGGCGCCCAGCGAAACCACGCTCGAGCCAATCGGAAAATCGATCGCCGGAATAATGCCAAACGCGGCGCCCGTGTCAGCTTTGATGTGCGGTCTTTCTGGCGAAACATTGTCCGGGTCGAGGCTGAAATCCGAAGCAAAACCGAGCATGAACTCGATGCTGCCAGCCGTTTGGGTTTCTTGAGCGTGTGCGGACGAGAACATCAACAAAGACAATGCGAGAAGAGAAATCGAACGCATGAAAAACTCCTTTGGCGCGGCTTTCTAGCAGTCTTGAAATCTTATCTCAAGTTGCACTGCAAAATTGTGATTTAAAATCAGCGAATTCCATAAAAAATTGAAACAGCCACAAATTGCAGTCGCACGCGCTCATGGCAAGAGTGAATTCTTTAAAAATCTTGCCTCAACGTTATTCGTGACAACAATTTTTAGCTTTTAAGCAATGACCCAGGTTGAGCGATTAAATCGTTACTTGGTTTCGGCCATTTTCTTTTGAGAAGTACAAGTTTTTATCTGCAGCTTTAAGCACTTCATCAGGTGTTTGACCGCGTTCGTGCGTGCTTGCTCCCATGCTGACTGTGACTTGCACAGCTTTTGGATTTTTTGCCTTCTTTGTGGGCTTGGTGCTCTTAGGCTTTTTGGCTGGACGGTCTGGGGCTCGCGGAATGAACGGTGTGTCTGCAATTTTTTCTCGCAGCGCATCTAAATGTTCAAAGGCTTCCTCTGCATTTTTTCCTGAAAACACAATGGTGAACTCTTCGCCGCCGTAACGAAATGCCCTTCCGCCACCGGTTACTTGGGCGAGCAAACCAGCGACCATTCTCAAGACTTCATCACCAGCATCGTGACCGTAAGTATCGTTAAACTTTTTGAAATGATCGATGTCCAGCATTGCAAGCGTGTAGTTTGGGCCGAGTTTAGCCATGTGTTCTTGCAGCGCTCTACGTGCCGGGAGGCCGGTGAGTTCATCGCAGTATGCAAGCTTATGTGAAGTTTCAATGAGTGTGAGCACCAGAATAGAGGCTGCGGCACTTAAGTAAACGCATGCTTCGATTGACTTCGGTGATCCATTCAATGACATGGAAACGAGAATTAAAACAGCAAGCAGTGAGCATTCTGTGCTTTGACGCAAGATCAAAGAACG
>JAZUEA010000149.1:0-1730 GCA_045639945.1 Myxococcota bacterium | reverse complement strand
GAGACCGAAGGTCGGGCCCGCGTTCACGCTGACAGTGAAGCTCTGAGAGCTTTCACCCAAGGTCGCAACGATGACCGCCGAACCTTCCTCAACACCGGTGATCTGAGCGGTCGCGCTCATTTCGCCAGCAGGAATGGTGACGCTTCCAACAACGGTCGCCTTGTCCGTGTCCTGAGAAACCAACGAAACGACGGTGTCCTCGCCCACTTCGCGATCGAGCGTGATCGTGATGGTGGTCGATTGACCAACCTGAACGTTTTCTTCACCCGAGACGTTGGCGATCGTGGCCGGAACGGAGGCGTCGTAAACCGTGACATTGGAGGAAACGCTCGAGCCGTTCAACGTAGCGGTGATGGTGCCGTCCTGAATGGTGCCTTCGCTCACGCCGCTCACGGTGAAGGTCACGCTGCGCTGACCAGCTGCCATGGTGACCGATTCCGGACCAGTGACGCTGCCGGTGTAAGCAAGCGCGATCACGGTGGCAACTTCAGCAGCCGCGTTGGCGGACAACGTAACCGTGGCAGTGCCGTTGCTCAAAACGGTGATGTCTGCGCCGTTTTCGGTCATGTCCTTGAGAGCGTAGGTCTTGACCATGTCGTTTTCGTCACGAGGCTCCAAGTTGCTCATGGAGTTACCCCAGCGGACGACACCGGTCAGGTTGATGCTCTCGCCGACGCTCGGCATTTCGTAGCTGTACAGGTAAGGCGCGATACGCAAACCACCGGTGACTTCGAATTCACCCGTGGTGTTGTGGTTATCGTAACCCAACGACAAACCAGAGGTCTTGATGACATCAACGTAGCCCAGGTTCACGAGAACGCTTTCGTACGCATCGTGCTTGGCGCCCGTGGTCGCAATGTCAGCGGCAGCAACAGAAATCGCCTCAGGCTCACCCGCGGTGTAAGAGCTGTCGATGGTGAGGACCTTAATGTCCTTGAGTTCGAGCTCGCCGTTGTAGTTGTCGAGCGTGCCGGCAACCGAGAACTTCTGGCCGCGCGCAGGAACCGAAACCGATGCAGAGTTGTTGCCCAAGTAGATGTAGAGACCGGAGAACTCAGCGCCCTGGCCGTCCGCGTAGTTCGAAGGATCGAGCTGCGAGAAGACGCCCTGGCCGTCCCTGTAGATACCGGTCGCGATCAGGTTGTCGACGAGGACGTAAGTGCCAACCGGAACGTCGCCCTTCTTGATGTCGTAAACCGAGTAAGCGCAAGCAGAGTTACCGGGGTTCGCGTAAGTCGGGCACGGATCGCAAACGTCGCCCATGCCGTCGTTGTCGGAGTCGAGCTGATCAGGGTTCGCTGAGTCGGGGCAGTTATCGTTGACGTTGTTCACGCCATCGCCGTCGCGGTCGTTCGGGTTGAACGGCGTGCAAGCGGTGTTGTCAGCGGAGAACGGGCACGGATCACAAACATCGCCCAAACCATCGCCATCGGCGTCGCCCTGCTGATCGTTCGGATCGAGGTGCTTACGAACCGGGTTGAAGATATCGGGGCAGTTGTCTTCGGAGTCGATGATGCCATCGCCATCGCGGTCGTTGGCCAAAGACTGACCGTACTCACCTTCACGCCACGGCACGCAGGAAGGCTCATTCAAAGGCTCGGGCGTGCAGTAGAAAAGACCGTAAGCCGGGTTCGGATCGTTGTTGAGCTTTGTCTTCAACGTCGCGAGGTTCATGCCGATTTCGTCTTCAATGCAGATGTCTTTATCAACAAAGTCGGAGGCCAAGCGGT
>JAZUEA010000148.1:0-1987 GCA_045639945.1 Myxococcota bacterium | reverse complement strand
AAACTCAATCAACATCAGCATGAAAGTGAAAAGTTTTATAGATTGACTAATCAATCAATGCAGCTGTGTCATGAAGTTTAGAGTAAAACTAAACTGGAATGAGTATGAAAAGAGATTTCGCGATTCAGATGTGAAAATGTTTTGAATCGAAGTAAATCGGCGCTGAAAATGAACGCGATTGATTTACGGCTGGTGAACAACACACTTTGCAGCGCACGCGATTAAATCGAGAAAGAAGGCCCAAATGCTCTCATTTCTTTTTGCTCATCTCGCCTTGATGGCGCCTCCGCCGGCAGATTTTACGCCGAAAGCGTGTGGAGACGCGCCGGAAGGCATGTCTTGCATTCCGGGTGGTCCGTTTTTGCGCGGCACAAACGATGGCCAAGAGGCGGCTCGTCCGCAAAGCACCGTCACTTTGGAGACCTTTTATATGGATCAAAACGAAGTGACCTACGCGCAGTACCGAAACTGCGTTGCCAAGCAAGGTTGCCCCGACGTGAAGCCGCTGTACCGCGATTTTGATCGCCCAAATCAGCCCATGAACGGCGAAAGTTGGTTCGACGCGAACGAGTACTGCAAGTTACAGGGCAAGCACCTTCCAACCGAAGCCGAATGGGAAAAAGCTGCGCGCGGCACCGACGGCCGAACGTATCCGTGGGGCGAAGAGCCGTGCACCTGCGAGCGCGCCGTCATCATGGACGAAACGGGACGAAGCTGCGGCGTGAAGAAAAAGGGCCAACATCCCGAAAAAGGACGCGTTTTCGAGGTCGCATCCAAGCCTGCTGCCATCTACGGACTCTACGACATGGCTGGCAACAGCTACGAATGGGTCGCCGACTGGTACAGCGAAAGCTGGGCTGCGTGCGGAGACGATTGCTCGGGCTTAAACCCGAAAGGTCCCTGCAACGGCGCTGAAAAATGCAAGGGACATCACGAAAAATCCGTGCGCGGCGGTTCGTGGTACTGGGGACCAGAGCACGCCACCACGTTCTGGCGACGTTCTTACAAGCCATCGAACAAGCCGGCTCACCACTTTGGCTTCCGCTGCGCCGCCTCGATCGAAGAAGCTGAAGCGATTGCAAAAGGCGAAAAGCCGTCAAAGAAATCCGAGAAAAAGAAATCGGACAAAAAGTAAAAGCTTCAAAGTCGCTCACTTCTGGGTTCTCGTGCCAAAACTTGCAGCGCAATTGGAATTGTTCAATTCTTAACGAGCTGCGAGCTTTGGCCGAGAGTTTGCACGCCACGCGACAAACGAAACACTGCTGAAGTTGGCTTTGAGCTCGTTCGCGAAACTTTTCACATGGAGAAAAGATGCCAGAGTTGAAGGAAATTCTCCCGCCCGCTTTGTCTCGCATGACAAATCTGGAGTTCTACAGCTTTACGAGCATGTTCAATCAACTGCTTCGAAGGTCAGACGCTCTGCCAGCTCACGTGACGCAGAAGTTTTACGATGCATACTCGAAGTATGATTTCACGATGCGGGCGAAAGAGTCTCTGCTCGCAATTCATCAACGTGAAAATGCGAACAAAGCCATGGAATCGGCTTACGCGAATCTGAAAACGCACGTGACGCTGTACAAGCAGCATCCGCAAGAAGAAATTCGCCAAGCTTCCGCGACAGTGGCGACCTGCTTTCCTCAAAAAGAAAGCTCGCTCAGCCAGAGTTTCGACGCTCGCATCGCTCGCATTTCGCGCGTTTACAACACAATCAAAGCGCTCGACGACGAAACGCTCGAACGTTCGCTCGTGAAGCCTTGGCTTGAAGTGTTGGCGACTACGCACAAAGAAATGCAGGTTTGCCAAGAAAACTGCTTGTTTGTGTCCGAGTTGGTTCCGCCCGGCCAGCCGCGCCAGGTTCGCCTTGAATTGGCGCAGCAAACGCAGTCGCTCATCACTTCGTTCGGTCCGCTGCTGTACATGTATCCCAGCGAAGGGCTCGAAAACCTTTACAGAGTGATTGAGCAATTCTGTAAAACCACGCGCAGCA
>JAZUEA010000147.1:0-5533 GCA_045639945.1 Myxococcota bacterium | reverse complement strand
GTCCACCACAAGCGAATCGTGCTGCCAACGCGTCACGAAGTACTCCAAGCCCTTCTTTGCGGCTTCGCTGTCCGTGTGCACGAGAGCCGACAAAGCGCCACGCTCGTCGGTCATGTTGTCGGCCGCATAGAGCTGCGCTTCAGCCAAGGCCAGACCCACCGGCTGGTGCACAAGGTACCGCAAACAAGCATTGGCGAGAGCTCGCTTGCCGACTTGCTCGCTCGATTCGTCGGAACCTTCCTTCGTGCGGTTCAGGTGGTACACCGTCGCGAGTTCGGATTCGAACTTCTTTGCCAGCGCACGGATCAACTGCGACCGCGCCTCGTGAACGCTGCTCGGGTTGATCTCGCTGAGTTCAGCCCAGATCGTCTGCTCATCGGGCAACCCAATCGTGAGCGCGCGCAACGCAGGCGGAACGGTCTCGTCGGTGAGCACGCGGCCGAAAGCTTCGGCGAACACTGCCGGAAGCTCCAGGTCGGTCTTGCCGGCATCCAACGCGAGCGTCCACTCCTTCAAGATGTCGAGCTTCATTCGCTCGGCAGCATCCCAACGGTTGAAACCGTCGCGATCGTGCGCCATGAGGAAGGCCAACTCGTCGCGCGTGTATGCAAACTTTGCTTTGACCGGTGCCGAGAAGCCACGGAAGAGCGACAACACCGGTTTGTCAACCTGATCCATGAACACGAAGCGCTGCTCGGATTCAGTGATCTCGATGAGTCGCGACGTGCCGTGGGCTTCGGCTTCACCTTCCAAACGGAGCGGCGTTTCGTTGCCGTTGTGATCCAAAAGCGCGAGGACACACGGAATGAGGTACGGCTTCTTCTCCGCACATTCCGCGGTGGGACGACACGACTGCTTCACGCTCAAAGTGGCGGTTTTGGCTTGAGCATTGTGCTCGAGCGTGATCTCAACTTCGGGCGTGCCGGCTTGCTTGTACCAGTTCATGAACTGCGTGAAGTCGCGGCCGCTCACCTCAGCCATGCACGACACGAAGTCGTCGATTGTGACCGCCTGGCCATCAAAGCGGCTGAAGTACAGATCGGTTCCTTTGCGGAACGTCTCGCGACCGAGCAGCGTGGCGATCATTCGGACGACTTCGGCACCTTTGTCATAAATGGTGCAGGTGTAGAAGTTGTTGATCTCCACATAGGATTCGGGACGAACCGCGTGCGCGAGCGGACCGGCGTCTTCTGCGAACTGGCGGCTGCGCAGAATGTTTACGTCTTGGATGCGCTGAACGGTTTCTTCCTGCATGGCGGCGCTGAAGCTCTGATCCCGGAAGACGGTGAAACCTTCTTTCAGGCTGAGCTCGAACCATGAACGGCACGTCACGCGATCGCCGGACCAGTTGTGGAAGTATTCGTGACCAATCACACCTTCGATGCGAGCGCAGTCTGCGTCCGTTGCGGTCTCCTTGCTGGCCAACACAAGCGAGGAGTTGAAGATGTTGAGGCCCTTATTTTCCATTGCGCCTTGGTTGAAGTCCGAGACGGCCACAATCATGAACAGATCTAAGTCGTATTCGCGGCCGTAGGTGTCTTCATCCCACTTCATTGCGTTCTTGAGAGAGCGCATTGCGTGCTCGCACTTCGGCAAATCCGGCTCGCGAACGTAAATGCGAAGCGTCACATCGCGACCCGACATCGTGATGAAGTGATCTTCCAGGCACTCAAGCTGGCCAGCGACAAGCGCGAACAGATACGACGGCTTCGGGAATGGGTCATTCCAGGTTGCGCGGTGGCGACCATTGCCCAAATCTTCGGTAGAAATCAGGTTACCGTTCGAAAGGAGCTTTGGATGCTTGGCTTTGTCAGCCTCAATGATGGTGGTGAAGCGCGCCATCACATCTGAGCGATCCGGATAGAAGGTGATGCGGCGGAAACCTTCCGGCTCGCACTGCGTGCAGAAATTGCCGCCCGAGCAATAAAGACCTTCCAGCGCCTTGTTGGTTTCCGGGTGAATCACATTTTCGATTTGAAGCTCGAAAGTCTCCGGAACCGATTCCACAACGAGCGTTTGCGGCGTGAGCTTGCCTTCACCATGGTTGGTGAGCGTGTATTTTTCATGCGCGACGCCGTTCAACTTGACGCCAACGAGCTCTAAATCCATGCCATCGAGCGAAAGCGGCGTGCCAGCAGGAACATCCGAACGGCGATGCATCTTCAGCGTCGAGTTCACAACCGTATGATCATCGTAGAGATCAAAATGAAGTGTGACTTCGTCGACATAGTACTTCGGCGGTTGGTAATCCTTGCGGTAAATGGCCGCAGGGCGCTCAGTTTCATTGATGTGCGTAGATTCGCTCAAGGTTTGCGCCTTTCTCCGTCATAAAAGTGGGCGAGTGTAGCGATTTCTCTGCAGATCTCAAGGTGCTTGTCTGTTTTTCAGATTTGTTTCTTAGAAACAGAACATCTCTTGGGAATCAGAAAGATGTGATTTGAGAAGTGATAAAGGCAAAAGAGGGATTACAGGTTGAGAGCTGAGAGTTCGCTTTCGTTTAAGGCTGCCTTTCGGCTGAGTTGGAGACGGCCCTTTTCGTCGGCGCCCATTACCTTTACCAGGATTCTCTGACCAACCTTGAGAACACTCGACACTGATTCCACTCTGCCTTCAGCCAAATCGCTGATGTGAATCATGGCTTCGTGCTCTGCGATGCGAACAAATGCACCGAAGTCCTTAATCGACACCACGTCGGCGAGATACAAACCACCTTGAACCAGCTCGATCGAGATTTCTTGGATTGCGCGCACGGCGTCACGGGCCGAAGCCTCGTTTTTGCCCATGACAACCACGCTGCCATCTGGTTGCACCTCGATCTTGGCGCCGGTCTTGGCTTGAATGGCCTGCAATGTGCGACCGCCAGGACCAATCAACTGACCGATGCGCGACGGCGTGATCTGAACCGTCATGTTGCGCGGAGCGTGATCTGGCGTCTTGCCGTTGAGCGTCTCGATCGCGCCAGCCATGATGCCCAAAATGTGCCGACGGCCTCGACCAGCCTGAGCAAGCGCGCGCTCAAAGAGTTCGCGAGGCAAGCTACCGAGCTTATTGTCCATTTGCACGGCAGTGATGCCATTTGCAGGACCACAGACTTTGAAGTCCATGTCTCCCAAGTGATCTTCATCACCTAGAATATCGGTAAGAATTGCAACCTGGTCACCTTCTCCAATCAGACCCATTGCAATGCCTGCCACCGGCTCGCGCAACGGCACGCCCGCGCTTAAAAGAGCCAAACAGCCACCGCAAACCGTTGCCATCGAAGACGAACCGTTCGATTCCGTAATGTCCGAGCACACGCGCACGGTGTACGGATAGTCTTTTTGCGACGGCAGCACGCCTTTAATGGCTCTCTTGGCCAAGTTTCCGTGACCGTACTCGCGTCGACCAACGCCTTTGCTCGCTCGCACTTCGCCAACGGAGAATGGCGGGAAGTTATAGTGCAGCAAGAAAGTTTCGCTCTCGGTTCCCCAGAGAGTCTCAACTTCGGCCGCGTCGCGAGTTCCACCCAACGTGGCAGTGACAAGCGCCTGTGTTTCACCGCGAGTGAACAATGCCGAGCCGTGACAAGCCGGCAAAATCCCGCATTCGCAATCGATGGGTCGGACTTCTTCCAGCGTTCGGCCGTCCATGCGCCTTCCGCTCAGAATTCCGGCGCGCGCGACATGCTTTTTCAGTTTTCCGAAAGCCGATTCGAGCATGTCGACCGGTTTTCCTTCAACTTCGGGGTTTGCAAGCAGCGCTTGGTACGCGTCTTCAATCAGTTGGTAGCGCGCATGCTTGCCAGGCTCTTGGAACGCCTTGGTGAGCGGTTCCGTCGAAAGCTTGGCAACCAGCTCGGTCACTTCGGGATCAATCACCGGCACTTCGTAGGGCTTCTTCTCTTTGCCAATGGCGCTCTGAAGCTTTTCGATGGCCGTCAACACTGGCTCAAGGAACTTCGCAGAAGCCTCGAGCGCTTCGCAAAGCACTTCGTCGGGCACCGAAAGCGCGCTGCCTTCCAGCATGACCACGCCGGCGCGACTCTGCGAAATGACCAAGTTCACATCCACATCAGCGAGATTTGCTTCTGCGGGAGACGGCAGCGGCTTGAAGCGATTGCCGCGACGAATCAGCGTCAATCCAGCCACAGGACCTTCAAACGGCACGTCAGAAACCTGAAGCGCTGCCGCGGCTGCAATAATTCCCATGCCTTCAAGATCACTCGCCGGATCTGCGGAGTAAACCGTTACTGCAATCTGTGTTTCGCTCTGGAATCCCTTTGGAAAAAGCGGACGCAACGTGCGGTCGATGAGACGCGACGTCAGAATCTCTCGCTCCGTGATGCGGCCTTCGCGTTTGAAGTAGTTTCCCGGAATCACGCCAGACGCCGCCAACTTCTCACGGTAATCCACGGTGAGCGGGAAAAAGTCCGCCGTTCGCCGTCCGTGAGCACAAACCACGGTTGCAAGAATCATGGTTTTCTTGTGGCGAAGCACCACCGCGCCATGCGCCTGACGCGCAATGCGCCCGGTTTCCAACGTCAGGGTTTCATCGCCCACTCGAAACGTTTCAGTCACGCTCATGTCATTCTCCAAACGTATTTTTGCTGCGCGGGTTTACTACAGAGCCGCCATGCGTGGAAGTGGCGCGTTTTTCACACGTTGTTCGCCAAAATCTAAGTGATTTCAACTTGGTTCGCTGTTTTCCACTCAAGTTTCCCCTTCTCAACTCAAGCAAATCGCAAAGAAAATTCAACGCGATGAAACAAATTGATTGCTCTCAATCCGGAAAAGATTTAAACGCCGCTCATCGCCTACCAAAACAGTAGGCATTAAGTTTGAACCCGAAATTCTGAGAACAGTTTCCAGGAGAGTTGAGATGAAGGTTTTTGAAAAGATTACGGATTTGATTGGTTCCACGCCGTTGGTCAAGGTTTCAAACTACGCGCAGGCGCGCGGCTTGGGCAGCACCATCTTGGCAAAGGTCGAATTCTTCAATCCGGCGGGCAGCATCAAAGATCGCATCGCCAAAGCCATGATCGCCGACGCCGAATCAAAAGGCTTGCTCAAGCCCGGTTCCGTCATCATCGAACCCACTTCAGGCAATACAGGCATCGGCCTTGCTTCCGTGGCGGCGTCCAAAGGCTATCGCGCCATTTTGACAATGCCCGAAACCATGAGCGTTGAGCGTCGCAACTTGCTCAAGGCGTACGGCGCCGAAATCGTGCTCACCGAAGGCAGCAAAGGCATGAAGGGCGCCATTGCCAAAGCGCAAGAGCTCGCCGCAGAAATTCCGAACAGCTTTATTCCGAGTCAATTCACAAACACGGCCAACCCTGCCATTCACCGCGAAAGCACTGGCCCCGAAATTTGGCGCGACACCGACGGCACAGTCGACATTTTCGTGGCGGGCGTCGGCACGGGCGGCACAGTCACTGGCGTGGGCGAATTCCTGAAGTCGCAAAATCCAAATATCAAGGTCGTGGCGGTCGAGCCGGTCACTTCGCCGGTTTTGTCAAAGGGCGTCGCGGGGCCGCACAAGATTCAAGGCATTG
>JAZUEA010000146.1:0-7767 GCA_045639945.1 Myxococcota bacterium | reverse complement strand
TGGGTCTGGTAGTAGCAGTACTCAGAGGCAGCGCTTGGATTGTCGGTGTTTTGATTGCAGCCAGAACGCGGCATGCCACCAGCTTTAGCCATGCGGTGCAACATGGTCGAGTCAACAGAACCACCGAAGCCGATGACGATCGTCTTGTAACCGTTGGCGGCCAACTTTTGGACTTGCTCAAGCTGACGATTGCGGTGGTTGTGGCCGGACTGGTTGTCGTTGCACGCGTTGTCGTTGTTGATCAAGTCGCAGCACTGCCAACCATCGGTGATGAAGAGCACGTACTGGTTTTCGGCAGAGTGATTGAGTTCGTTTTGCAAGTACTCGTTGGCTTTGTAGAGCGATTGCCAGCTCGGAGTGTGTCCGTTGCTTCGAGAGGCTTCGCCTAACTTATTCTTGACAGTGCCGCTGTTGTTTCGGCCAATATCGAGAACGACTCTACCCGTGCTGCAGCGAGGAGCGCTTGGCGAACAGGTATTCGGTGCACCGTTGTACTGGCATGCGTACACATCGCCCGCGCTTGCAGGCAATTGGGAACCAGCGCCATCTGGATCGGGGTAGAGCATCACGCCAAAGTCAATCGAGTTTGCGTAGGCGTCTGCCATGGAACTCAACGCTGTTTTCGCGGAATCCCACTTGGTCATATTTGTGCTGCTGTCCCGATTCGTCATGCTGTTTGAGCGGTCGAGCACGATCAGCATTTGTGGGTATTCGCAGTTCTGAGCTTGTGCGTCGTTAACGCTTAAACCCTGAAGCAAACTGAAGGCGAGTGCACTGGAGATGATTCGCTTCATAAAAGACCTCGCAAATTGGTAAAAAACGCCGTTGTTATCTTCTATTCGTGCTTGTAGATCAAGGTTTACAGGCACAGAACACTGAAATCTTCATTGAACCAAAAAGGCCAAAATCATGACGATCGAAGTTGAAGGCAAAGATATTTTGGCGCTCATGATCGACGATGCGATGGAACGCGAAAAGGCGGCCGAAAGGGAAGCCGCTCGCATCAAAGCAGAGAAGCAAGCTGAACAAGAATGGGAGGCTGAGCGTCCGGCACACCGTCCGTCGTGGCTTGGAAAGTCTGCTGCCGAAATGCTTCGTGAACGCGACGGCCGAATTTCTTCAAGTTTGGACGTTGACAACGGCGGTGCCAAAGAGCGGCGATAATTCGCTCAAGTTGGCTCGCTCGTTTGCAATCGAATTACATGCCGCCGTCGACGTGAATGACTTGGCCGGTAATGTAACTTGCGGCAGGCGAAAGCAAAAAGTCTACAACGCTGGCCACGTCGTCAGGTGTTCCAAATCGACGAAGGGCAATTCGACTCAGCAGTTGCTCGCCGTGTGAGGCTCGAAGTGAAGCGCTCATGTCAGTTTCGATCACGCCCGGCGCAACGGCGTTAACGGTGATTTGCCGGCTGCCAAGCTCTACTGAAAGCGCTCGCGTCAGTGATTCCAGCGCGCCTTTGCTTGCTGCGTAATTCGCCTGGCCTCTGTTTGGTTCGCTCGCCACAATCGAGCTTAAAAAGATAATGGCGCCTTTGTGCTGGCGAATCATAGGTTTTGAGACCGCGCGCGCCAGATAGAATGCGGCATCTAAATGCACTTGGCGAACACTCTGCCAAGCGTCGTCGCTCATGGAACAAGCCAGTGCATCTTCCACGTTGCCGGCGGAGTGAATCAAAGCATCTAGGCTGCCCATTGTTTTGATAGCGTGCTCTACGCTGGCGGTGCAGGCAGCAGAGGTTCGCAAGTCGGCGTCGTACAACTCAACCGAAGTGGCACCAGCATCGATGCAGGCTTGTGCGAGATCTGTGTGAGCGCTGGCGGTTCGTGAGACCAGGCAGAGTTGCGCGCCGCTTGCCGCTAAATGCAGTGCAATGGCGCGACCAATTCCTCTGGTGGCTCCAGTGACCAGAGCGCGCATTTTCAAATTGCCTCTGCGAGCTTCGGCACAGTTTTTTCGGCTTCGGCCATGATTTGGGCCAATGCCTTTTTACCTTGAGTTGCAATGATGAGCTGGTACTGATTTTTAATCACGTACACCAAAAAATGGCCGTGAGCAGTGGATAACGTGAGGTATTGGAGGGTGTGCGTTGGATTGGCGGCCATTAATTTGTGAAGGGCAATTCCACCGATCGCTGCGCAGAGTGCCAAAGCGTCTTGCTGAATGGCCTGATTGGGATGCGGCACGAGAGCGATGATTTCGCCGTCCAAGTCGGAAAAGGTTGCGCCGGTGATTTCGCTGCAGTTCGCGACCAGAGCAGTCAGTGCCTCAGTAAACTGATCCATGTGGCCTCCTCATTGATTTAAAATCAGCCTTACGAAGCTAACACGCAAAAACAGAGCGGGCAAGCAGACTGGCGCAGCGACTGATTTCTTGTTGCTGTTTGATCTGAAGTGATTTGCTGGTCGCGGAGCTTGACGATCGCAAGTCATTTCGATAGGTTGCGCGAATTTCAGGACATCATCCACGGGTGAAAGATGCAAAAGCGCGCATACATTGAGAACTACGGCTGCCAAATGAACCAGGCAGACACGGAGCTCTTGGGTGGCATCCTTCAAGATGCTGGTTACGAGCTGGTTGCGAGTGAGCACGACGGCGCGTCCGTTGTTATCTTAAATACGTGTTCGATTCGCGAGCGCGCGGAAGAACGCATCTTTGGTCGACTTGGTTGGCTCAAAACCTGGAAGCTTGAAAATCCGGGAAGTCAGATCGTTGTTGCGGGTTGCATGGCGCAGCGCATGAAAAACGAGCTTCTCGTTCGCGCGCCTTACGTGGATTTGGTGATTGGCCCGGACCGTTATCGTCATTTGGTTGAGCACCTGGCCGAAATCGAGGGCATGGTTAAGCCGGTGATTCAGATTGGACCAGGCGGAAAACTGATGGTCCAAGGTGTTCCGCAGCGCTCGCACGGCATTGTGGACGCGGAACTCGATAAGACCGAGCTCTACGATGGCTTGAACAGCGCGCGCCCGTCGAACGTGTCTGGCTTCCTGACGATTCAGCGTGGTTGTGACAAGTTCTGCACGTACTGCATTGTGCCGTTTGTGCGTGGTCGTGAGCGTTCAGTGCCGCTCAGCGATGTGATGCGTCAAGCGCGCGAAATGGTGGCGCAAGGTTTTGTGGAGCTCACTCTCCTTGGCCAAACCGTTTCGAGCTACAAGTCGTCAGAAGGCGATTTGGCAGATCTTTTGGAAGCGCTTCACGAAATCGAAGGTCTGAAGCGCATTCGCATGATGTCGCCTTACCCCACGGATTTTGATGCTCGCCTGATCAAAGCGATGACTCTGCCTAAGGTGGCGCGAGCGTTGCATTTTCCACTGCAATCCGGCAGCTCAACGGTGCTCGAGCGCATGAATCGCCATTACGACGCGGCGCAGTACCTGGAAGCGGTTCGCAATTTGCGCGCGGCATTGCCTGAAATTGGTTTGAGCACCGACATCATTGTTGGATTCCCCGGCGAAACAGAAGCGGATTTTGAGGAAACGCTGCATCTGTTGGAAGAAATCCAGTTTGATGCCGCTTTTATGTTCCGTTACAGCGAGCGCGCAGGTACCAAAGCAGCTCGACACTTGGGAGACGATATTCCCGACGCTGTCAAGGGCGCTCGTTTGGAAAAGCTCATTGCTGTTCAGGAAGCGATTTCTCTCAAGCGATTTGAGCGCATGGTCGGTCAAGAGGTTGAAGTGTTGGTCGATGGCGTAACAAAGCGCGACGACGAATGCCCAATGGGTCGTACCAGCTGCTTCAAGACCGTTGTTTTGCAGAGTCCCACGCCGCTTGCTTCAGGCACGCTTGTGCGCGCGCGCATTACATCGGCCACCAGCCACACGCTGCAGGGAACTGTGATTTTGTAATCTCAGTTTGTCCCCGCGCTGCTCTTCCATTTCTCTCATAATATAGTCTCGATTTTTGCTTTATCGTTTTCGTGATCTTATTTTGAGCAAGAATCAATTCACTCCTAAAAATCTCAGATTGTCGCAAAACCTCCCGGAAAATCAGGTGATTTTTTGAGAGCTGTCTTTCCTTTAAGTAAAATTTTGCATCTGATAACAATTTCGATCTGTTTGATTGCATTTGATTTGTAAATCGAGAAGATATTCGTCAAGTCATTTTTATTTGAATCGCTCAGCGCTTTTTCTGAGAATTCCGAGCGTTAGGGCGGCTTGAATCGAACTTAAATAGATTTGCGAGATCATACATGACGACCATTCGAGACCCGATTCACGGTTCTATTACAATCAATGCCGGCGAGCAGAAAGTGCTGGATCATCCGGTGTTTCAGAGATTGCGGTGCATTAAGCAGCTTGGATTTACCGAGCTTGCATTCCCAGGTGCAACACATACTCGGTACGCACACTCGGTGGGAGCATTAGAAGTGGCATCGCGCATGTTCGATGCCTTGTTTGCGCATCATCCGTTGGATATGCAATCTGAGCAGCGCCTGCGCGGTCTTCAGCGGTTGGCTCTTTTGTTGCACGACATTGGTCACGCGCCGTGTTCTCACGCGAGCGAGGCCGCCATGCCTGCGCGTGAGGCTTTAAATTTGCCTGGATTGGTCGCGAAGGATCCTGGTCCAGCGGTGGAATTGCCAGGTTTGGAGAAAAAGATCATTCGTGCCAACCACGAAGATTACACTCTCAAATTGGTGCTCGATTCATCGTTGACGCCTGTTCTTGAAAAAACGCTGGAACCACTTGGATTTACGCCGAGACACTTGGCGTATTTGGTCGATGAGCGTTTTCCTGAGCTCGAAGGTGATTTCCACTTTGATGGTGTCAACTACTATCCGCTGCTTGCGCAAATCGTTTCTGGCGAGCTTGACGCGGATCGCATGGACTATTTGAAGCGCGATGCCTACTACGCAGGCGTGAGTTATGGCAATTTCGACCAAGCTTGGTTGCTTGAAAACCTGCGAATTCATGTAGAAAACGACTCAGCGTTTATCGCTCTAAAAGACAGAGCCATCATGGCGTTTGAGGATTTTCTGCTCAGTCGTTACCACATGTTCCAGAGCGTGTATCGCCATTATACCGCGACTGCTTTTGATGAAATGCTCGTGCGTTTTTATCGCGAGGCTGACGACGCGCTGGTTTTGCCCACCGACGGCGATGAATACGCAAAAGTAGACGACATCACACTTTGGACGTGCTTGCGTAAGTCGAAAAATCCTTGGGCGAAACGAATTGTGGCTCGACAGCCATTTAGATGCGTTTTGGAAGCGCGCACGCCCACTGATTTGACGGCTTTAGAAAAACGCTTGGAAGAGCACGGCATCGACAGCTTCACGGCAAAAGCGCGCGGATCGCTCAGCAATTACTACTGTGGCGGCGGTCGTGGCGGTCGCCCGATTTTCGTGATCCAGCGCCGCGGTGAAGTCAAACCAATCTGGGAATGCACTGAAATTTACAAGCGTTACGCCCAACCTGTCTGGCAAATCCGCATCTTTGTGGACAACACCAAAGCCGACGAAGCTGAATCTCTTCTCTGAACGATTCTCTTTTTAATTCCTAAATAAAATTAGAAGGTTCTGACTAGAAAACTCATTTTCAAGAGTACTGCACATTCATCGCAAGCAAGTTCTATTTAGAAACTGCTGATCAAACTTTTAAATACTAAACATAATAACTGAACAAATTTCGCACCAATAAAAAACAGTAAAAAATGAATTTTCTTGTTGACGCGAAATTCATGCTGTGGTTTGATGCCCTCATCGATGCACTGCAAAGGAGGGTGCAAGGGCATGAATTTTTCGAAATTCTTCGTTTCATGTACTGGTTGTTCTCCATACAAATGGCAGGAAGAAATTGGCAACTGCGATTTGTGTAACAACCGACTTATCCAAATCCCTACTGGGTTTGGAAAGACATCTGGTACTGTCTTAACGTGGTTGTATCACCGCGTTCAGAACCAGGATCTGTCTTGGCCTACACGCTTGGTTATTTGCTTACCCATGCGTGTTTTGGTTGAGCAAACCGAGGCAAATTGCCGCAAGTGGTTGGAGAAGTCCGAGTTAACTGAACAGGTAAATATTACTGTTCTTTTAGGCGGTTCTCTTGAACGAGATCTGAAATGGGCAAATTCGCCTCACAAGCCTGCCATTCTGATTGGCACACAAGACATGTTATTGTCTCGCGCTCTCAATCGTGGCTATTCAGCTCATCGTTCGTGGTGGCCTGTTGATTTCGGGTTGTTGAACAGCGATGTCCTTTGGATTTTCGATGAAATCCAGTTGATGGACGTGGGACTTGCGACCAGTGCGCAACTTGCCGCGTTCCGCATGGCTGATGAATCGCGAAATCCGATTGCGCGTCCAGCTGTTTGCTGGTGGATGAGCGCGACGTTGCAGCAAGATTGGCTGTCAACCATCGATTTTAAAGATCTGGTTCCGGAACTTGCGCAAGCCAAGTTGACGCTGTCCGAAGAAGATCAGGCCAGTGATTTGTGGCAAATCCAAAAGACGGTTGAGCGCCGCGAAAATCTGGCGATTACGGTGAACAGCCGTAAAAAGCAAAAGCAGGGCGAAGAAGAAGAGTCGGCGGAGCAGGAAACTGCTGAAGATGAGTCGAGCTCTCAGGATGATTCGAAGTCTCCGGCGGCTTCGAAAGATGCGCCGAAGCTCGCAAAAGAAATCCTGAAGGCGCACGAGTCTGGCTCTTTGACGCTGGTCGTGGTGAACACGGTTCAGAAGGCGAGGGAACTTTTCGCTGCGCTGCGAGATCAAAACAAATCGAAAGTTGATTTGTTGTTGTTGCACAGCCAATTCCGCGGTGCGGAGCGTGCAAAGATCTTTGCTCATGCGATTTCGGCTTTGCCGAGTGCCGGCCGAATTCTGGTGGCAACGCAAGTCATTGAAGCCGGTGTCGACTTGTCGGCCAAGATGCTTTGGACTGAGCTTGCGCCGTGGCCAAGTCTTGTTCAGCGTTTTGGTCGTTTAGCGCGCTACGCCGGTGAATCGGGTCATGCTGTCGTTTTTGGTAAAGTTCCCAAAAAGGAGAGCGAAGCGCTGCCGTACAGTGATGTCGAATGCCGAGCGGCTCATGAGGCGCTAACGCAGCTAACGAGCAAGAATCTTGATGTATCGCTCGCGGGATTGTCTCAGCTCGAATCGGAATTGGATGAGAAGATTCTGAAAGAGCTTTATCCCTATGAGCCCTTCCACGTTTTGCGGCGTTGCGATTTGGAGTCGCTCTTTGATACGGCCGCAGATTTGAGTGGCAGCGATCTCGATGTGAGCCGCTATATCCGTTCGGGTGACGAGCGCGATGTTCGTGTACTCTGGCGTGATTTAAGCGCTTTTAAGCCAGAAAAGTCTTCGTCAGCTGAAAAGAGCGCTGTCCGTGAAGACGGTGCCTCGGATGATGCAGAATCAGAGGGGAATCATCGCTTACTTCCCATTCCTGCTGAAAAGCTGGCGCAAATTCAGCATGCAGAACTCTGTCCTGTGCCAATCAATGCGTTGGTCGACTGGCTTCTGAAGAAACACAGTGCTTACCGCCTGGACTACCGCGATAAGGAATGGATTCCTTTGCAATATCGGCAAGTTGTGCCGGGAATGACTGTGCTGATTGATGCAACGGAAGGTGGTTACGATCTCGAGCATGGTTGGACGGGCGCCAAAGCTTCAAGCAAGGAATCGCTTGATATTTCTTCTGAATGTGCCGCGACGCTGAACGAATCGTTCAAGAAGAAAGATGACGAATGGCAATCGATCGGCGCGCACGACCAAATGGTCGCAGATCAGGTTTGTTCGATTTTGGAGCCTTTCA
>JAZUEA010000145.1:0-4584 GCA_045639945.1 Myxococcota bacterium | reverse complement strand
CTTGGATTTACGACCAGCGTGCCTGAAGACTTGCGACTTGCACAAAACATCGCCAAACTTCGGCAACTACCCGAAATTGCTCAATTTCCACTTTTTGTGGGACCATCTCGAAAGAGATTTTTAGGCCCTCAACTTTCACCACTCGAACGTGAACCAGCAACAGTGGTCGCAGCGGCACACTTTGCTGCGAGTGGTGTTGAAATTCTTCGCCTGCACAGCATCATCGGAGTGAGAGCAGCCATCGAACTTCGACTGGAGGCAGCGTGAGTTACGAGTTCTTTCAGCGAACGATCATTCCGTTTTTAGATGGAACGATCGTTTTCTTCGTTATCTACGAAATCCTCAAAATCATTAAAGGAACTCGCGCGGTCCCCATGCTTTTAGGCCTCGCGGGTATCCTCTTCCTCTACGTCATCTCCAAGGACAACTTCCTCGGACTCTACGCTTTCAACTGGCTCCTTGAACAAGTCATCGGAAGTTTCTTCATCATCGTCATCATCTTGTTCCAGTCGGATATTCGCCGCGCGTTCACCACGTTTGGCAGCCACTGGGGCTTCCGCACGCACTTCAAAAAACAAGACGACGCCAGCATGTCGCAAACCATCGATGAGCTTGTGAAAGCCTCACAACAGCTCGCCGAAAAACGCATCGGCGCTCTCATTCTCATCGAACGCGATGGCGATCTCACGCCGTATTTGCAAGAAGCCATCAAAATCGACGCCAAAATCTGCCACGAGCTGCTCTACACCATCTTCATTGCGGAATGCCAAAACCCGTTGCACGACGGCGCGACCGTCATTCGCAACAACCGCATCCACAGCTCTGCCGTGTTCTTGCCCATGAGCGTAAACCCCGACATCGCACTCATGTATGGCACTCGTCACCGCGCAGCACTTGGCATTTCCGAAGAAACCGACGCAGTGGTTTTAGTCGTGTCCGAAGAACGCGGCCAAGTTTCAATTGCGCACAGTGGCAAACTCGAAGGCTGCGCTACGCCCAACGACGTGCGTCAAAAGTTGAGCGAACTTCTCATTCAGTCCACAGCTCCAGTGATTCGCCACGGCACCATCTCAATCTTCGATGGCTTGTTCAGCGGCAACAGCGACGAGCCCAACAAAAAGAAAAAGAAGAAGAAAAAAAAGACCACGCAAGAGACGCTCCCTGCAACGCAATCCGTCATGCGCACACGTGAATCGCAGCCGGCCATCAAGCTTTCGTCGATTACGCGAACACGTGAATCGCAACCGGCCATCAAAATTTCGCAGGTGAAAATCGAGACCATCACCAAGGAAATTCCGAGTGACGCCTCGAAAGACTCCACAGATCACGAGCCCAAAGCGTAAGGAGTCACCGTGTTCTCGCTACGAAAAATCTTCACCGAAAACATCGGTCTCAAAATCATTGCCATCATTCTCGCAACGGGCATCGTGCGCATGAAGTACGAGGACGGCTCCTCTACGTTGCAGGTTGACGTGGACGTTCGCCCAATCTACCCGAACGACCAAGTGTTGATGACCGAGCCCGTTGAAAAAGTCACCGTGACGCTCGAAGGTAAGTACGCGCAAATTCGAGGTTTTGACCCGCGTACCATCGAACCATTCGAGCCCAACCTCTCCGGCATCACTCAAGGGCAGTTCAACTTTAAGCGCGAATCCATCAAGTTGCCGCCGGGATTGTCGGTTGTCAAAGTCGATCCGCCAGCCATGCTGGTGAGCTTTGAACCGCGTAAAACACGCAGCATTCCCATCGAAGCCACGCTTGAAGGTGAGCCACACAGCGGTTATCGCGTCGTTCAGCACTCCATTCGACCAGAATCCATCACCATTTCCGGCGCTGAATCCGTGGTGAACAACCTACAGCGCGTACAAACCGAGCGTATTTCATTGGTGGGCCGCATGTCGAGCACCACACTCAATGTGGATTTGGCCGCACCGCCCAACAACGTGAAATACCTGGATCCACCGGAAAAGTTTGAAGTTCAAATCGAAATTGAAGAAATCCGAGGTTCGCGCGGCATCGCTGATCGTCCCATCGAAATTCGCGGGTTGGTCGACAGCGAATACGAAGCCTTCCCCGATGTGGTTTACATCACGCTCGCCGGCCCGGTGCGGTTGCTAGACGCCTACAACCGCGACTCGCTCGTGCCGTACATCGATGTTTCCGGTTTAAACTTGCAGCGCCAAGCCATGCGCAAACAAGGTATTCGCGTTCACGTCGATCCGCCGCCGGGACTCACGGTTTCCGAGATCAAACCGGACACCGTTCGAATTTTCCGACGTGATCCACCACCAACACCTGCGCCAGCACCAGAAGCGGTAGAGTCAGCTAAGCGTGATCGCGTTGAAAATGGTCACATCGAAAATACGGAACCAACCGAAAACGCCGCTCATCCCGAAAAGCCCGCTGAAAACTAATCCAACTTAGCTCCGCTCGGGGCCATTCATCGGCAATTCCACAATAAATCTCGTCCACTTGCCCTGCTCCGACTCCACATTAAATCGGCCCGCGTGACAGTTGGTGACGATAAAATAGGACACCGACAAACCAAGACCGGTACCCTTGCCCTGCTCTTTCGTTGTGAAAAACGGCTCGAAAACGCGCGACCGAATTTCAATCGGAATGCCAGGCCCGTTGTCTTCAATCTCCACTCTCACGATTTCCCCCTCTTGAGACAGCGAAATCGTGATTGTCGGTTGCTCACCGTCAGCGTACTCCTTTGTGCGCATCGCCTGCGTGGCATTCAAAATCAAATTCATGAACACCTGCTGCAACTTACTCGCCTGACACACAATGCGATGCACTTCAGGATCGTAGCGACGCACAAAAACTGTATCGCGGAAATTATGCCCCGATTCCTCGTCGTACTCTGTGGATGCAATTGAAATCACGCGATCCAGCAACGTGGGCAAATCGTCCGGCGCAAATTCGCCATCTCCCTGGCGACTAAAAGCGAGCATGTCCGTCACAATTTTCGAAGCACGAGCCGCCGCCTCCCGAACCGAACCGAGCATTTTAGGAATGTTCCGCCCAATCAAATACTGACTAAGCACCTCCATCGAAACGCCGTATTTTTCGGCTTCATGTTGGTTCGCCGGTCTATCCGGGTTGATTCGATTCTCCAGAACTTGCACACAGCCTAAAATCGCCGTTAGTGGATTGTTAATTTCATGAGCCATGCCCGCAGCCAAGCCACCAATTGACATCATTTTTTTGTACTGAAGCATTGCATCCAGCAAACTGTCGCGTTCAGTCAAATCCATCAACGCCACCATCTGCACAACTTCGCCTCGATACAAAATCGACTTACTTTGAGACATTACCCGGCAGCGCTTACCATCCTTCCTGGTAATGTAAATAATGGAGCTGTGCCCTTTACCGATTCGAAGCGGCCGCGAACGCTTCCGTAAGTCCTCGCCTTCAAAAGCAATTTTCAAATTGCGAATATCCATGCCGATAATCGAGTCGAGCGAGTACCCCATCAGCTTTTCAAAATTTGGATTTGCATAGATGATTTTGAAATCCTTCATCAAAAAAATGCATTCCCAAATCGAATCCATGATTTGGATCAAGCGCTCGTTCGTGGTCTGCAACTCCTCTCGTACCAATCGTTCTCGCTCGTAAGCTTCACACGCAATGCATGCATCCGCGAGCTTTTTGACGATCGACGACACGCCCAAAAGAACCTCGTCCGACAAACACTCGCCCGATTTCAACAACGCCAAATAGCCGTAATCCGGCAAATCAAACAAAACAACGGACGAATGTTCCAATCTCAAACGCTCTGGAAATTTGGCGCGCCTCGCACGAAAATCCTCATTCGTCGGCAAGTGCAGTTGCGCCTCCTCCCAAACTTCATTTCCATCCAAACGAATCGGCAACTGATAAATCGGCACCAACTGCCCGTTACGCCACGCCATCATCACAGCAATACGACAACTCAACTTCTCTAACATGGTCGAAAGGCACTTTTTCAACATCGGGCGAAGTTCAAGTCCCTGCCCCGTCGCCATGGCGATTTCGTAAAGAATCTCAATATTTTCAGCTGTCAACATCGCAAATTCCAACAATCAACACATTTAATCTGAAACGCGCTCATAACTTTGAGCGGCCCAAAATACAACTGTCACCGTTTCAGATCATGTCGACTAATCTCAAAGACCACTCAGCGTAAGGCAAAAACCACCCAAACACCAAGTTTCTGCAGACTTTTCATAAAAGCTCTCACAGGTTATGCCCCATAGGTCAATCAACTAATCCTATACACATACTTATTTTTATCTTACGCCAATGTGAGAATCGCGTAACCAGCTCAATCTTAAGTATTTTTTAATTGACTAAATGCATAAAGTATTTAGTACTTAATTATCGACAATTAGATTTTCAATAATCTTATTTGGTTTATATAATCTGACATGTTTCAGAATAAATTTTAAAATCAATTTATTAAGTTTAAAGGAAGTCAGACAGATAACAACTATAGATTTTTATCATCCGAAAATTGATAAACAGTTATCAATTATAAGTTACTGCCTATTTTTAATAAATTGTCAATGTAAAGCTTAAGCGAGTTTATTACTCGACATC
>JAZUEA010000144.1:0-1773 GCA_045639945.1 Myxococcota bacterium | reverse complement strand
TCAGCACTTGATGCAGGCTGACACCGCGATTGAGTACTACCGTCAAATTTTGGTCGCGGACGCCAAGAATGAAAATGTGATTAAGCGTTTGGAATCGCTCTACGAATCGCAGGGCAATTACGACGACTTGGTCGAGATTTTGCGTGCTCACATGGCGCTTTGCGAAGGCGAGGAAGCCATTGCGTTGCGCGTCAAGTTGGCGGAAATCGCTGATGGTCAGCTCGGCAATGAAGAGCTCGCGATTGAAAATCTGAACGCGGTTTTGGAGATCAATCCGGATCATGCAGCGGCGCTCACCGTTCTCGCGCGTTTGTACGAACGTCGTGGAGATTCGGAGAAGGCGGCGGAGACGTTGGCCAAGGCGCTCAATCACGCAAACACTCCGGAAGAACGCGCGGACACTCAGCGTCGCTTGGGCTTCCTCTACTTGCGTAATTTGGATCGTCGCGAAGATGGTTTGACGGCGCTTCGTGCGGCTCTCGATGAAACGGGCGACGCGGAAGCGTTGAAGGCTTTGTTGGCTGAAGCAAAGAAAGACAAGGACAATGCGGAAATTGCTCGTCTTTTGGAGATCAGCTTAAAGAAGCTCGAAGGCGCGGCGCGCGTGCCGGCTTTGCAAGAAATTGCGGCGCTCGCTCTTGCTGAAGGTGACAAGGAAAAGCAGATCAAGGCGCTTGAAGAAGCGGTCGAGCTTGCTCCGAAGGACACCAAGCTTCAAGGAGCGCTTTTGGATGCCTGGATTGCTGCGGGTCAGCTCGAAAAGGCCGAACCTTTGCTGCAAAAGATCATCGCTGATTTGAAGGCGGCTCGTCGCAATCGTGAACTTGCGGCTTACAACTTCCGTTTGGGTTGCATGGCCGAGGCGCGTGGCGATGAAGAGGCTGCTCGAAAGATCTTCACCGAATGCAAGGCGATTGACGCGACGGACGTGAATGTCCTCTTGCACTTGGGCAAACTCAATTTCCGTGCAGAGCGCTGGGAAGATGCTCTCAAAGATTTGCAGACGTTGTTGTTGCACCAGATGAAGCTTTCCAACGAAGGCAAGATCGACGTCTTCTATCACTTGGGACGTGTCCGTGCGGCTTTGGGCGATCCGCGTCGCGCCAAGGACATGTACGACCGCGCGCTGCGCATTAATCCTGACCACGAACCTACAAAGGCGGCAAAGGCCGAGCTCGGGTGAACCGGGCTCGGTTGTCACGTATGAAAGAGTTACTTCTCATTGGCACTCTTGGATTGCTTCCCAAAAATCTCTTGTCCCGTGCGGTTGGAGCGGTGGCGCATGCGCCGATGCCCAAATCGATGGGACAAGCGGCAATCCGTACATTTGCGCGCATTTACGGCATTAATCTGGATGAGGCTGAACTTCCGATTGAGGAATATGCGACGCCGGGTGATTTCTTTGTTCGCCGCTTGAAGCCTGGATTGCGTCCGCTTGCGCCTGATGGCGTGCTTTGTCCCGCCGATGGCCACGTGCTCAACATGGGCACCATCACCGATGGTACTTTCTTGCAGGCGAAAGGCCGCAATTACACCATCACGAGCTTGTTGGGTGATGAGGAAAAGGCCTCGCATTTCACCGGCGGTTCTTGGATTACCACTTACTTGAGCCCGTCGGATTACCACCGCGTTCACTTTCCGCTCTCCGGAAAAGTGACGTCAACACGCTACATTCCTGGTCAGCTTTGGCCGGTGAATCGTGCGGGCGTGCATCACGTGGACGGTTTGTTCTGCGTGAACGAGCGCATGGTAACCTACATGGACACCGAAATG
>JAZUEA010000143.1:0-2812 GCA_045639945.1 Myxococcota bacterium | reverse complement strand
TATAAAATAATAAAAGTAGCGTGAATACACTTGATACAGGTGAGTAATCTTCTAAATTTTATCTAGAGAATTTACTGCTTCAAATTCTTAATTTCGTTGCTTTTAGAAGTGCTAGATTAGCTCTGCAATCGGTTCTCCAGCTTGATTCAGCGTTAAAACGTAGCGATATGGTGCAAGTGCCGGCAATACAAATTTGCCACTTAATAGATCTTCCAGCGAGTAAGGCAGATCTAATTTAACGGCCACTGCAGGTGCGTTGGGTGTAAGAGCACGGCTTTGAAGTTCTAAAATCGCGAGTTCGTATGCGTAAATACTTGAAATTGCTGGATCTTCTAAATTGGAGAAAGCTTGATGCAACAGTGGCTTAATTGCTTTTTCAAACTGATTTGCAACGTCATCAGGTGTGAGAATGCCTTTTTGAAGCCATTCTCGAAGCCATAAAAATGGATCAAGCTCAAAAGATGCACGCGCTGCCGTTTTCGGAAACGCACGAAGCAAATTTACGAGCTGCGCTGTGGCTTGCAATTCCACGCGCGCGACTTCGGTCGGTAAATAGTGAAACGACGAAAAAAGAGTAGGATTTTCGGATACTTCCTGCTTCTCTCGCGGTGTGAGCGAGGCGCGTGAAAGTGTTGTAAATCCGTCGTAGCGTAAACTTTCCGGACCAAACTTTCGAAATAGAGCAGTGCCCGGCAAAATCGAAAGCGTTTGCGCGTGAATCGAAACGCCTTGTGAAAGCGCCCAAAGTGCAAATCGCAGCGTTTCGTCGAGCGTTTCGCGATCTTCACCCGGCAATCCAAAAATAAACGACGCATGCGCCGCCAAATGGAGTGAGCGACAAAGTTCGAAGGCTTGCTCTAACTTCTTGCGTGGTAAGTGCTTTTCGACTTCCTGGGAAATCTTAGGAGCAATGGATTCCACGCCAAAAAGCACGCCGGTGCAATTTGAGGCGGCAAAAGACTCGGCGAGTTCGCGGTCAAAAAAATCAGCGCGAGTTGTGCAACTCCACGAAAATTCACGTTTTTTGGTGAGCTCCGCCAAACTTTGCGAAAGCGCCAACGCGTGCTCGCGAGAAGCCGTAAACGCATCGTCTGTGAATGTGATGTGTGTTGCGCCATGTTCGAGCGCATTCTGAACGTCGGCTAAAACGCGCGGCAGTGGCACCAAACGACGCATGGGAAACAGTGTGTGCGCGGCGCAAAACGTGCAATGACAAGGACAACCACGCGCTGATTCTACAATCGCCAGCGGATCATTCGTGCGCTCCGGCAGCGGCATTTCATCAAACGGCATGCGCTCCGGTGGCTTTGAACTTTTGCGGATTTCATGAGAGTTTCGGAAGTAACATCCCGGAATTTCATCGAATTCCTGATTTTGCTCGAGTGCTTCCAAAAGCTTTAAAAAACCAATTTCTGCTTCACCGACGAGCGAAAAATCGATTTGCGGCACTTGCTCCAAAAGCGTGCGGCCAAGGCACGTTGCTTGCGGCCCGCCAAACATGATGGGCACTTGCGGCAGCTTTTTTTTGAGCGCGCGAGCCAGCGTGATTTGCGCTGGAAGAGTGTGACACCAGCAGGAAACACCAATAAAATCAGGATGTTGTGAAGCGATTTGCTCAGCCGCCGCAACGCCATCGTCCGGAAAATAAAGCGGATCTAAATAGATTGTCACTTGATGACCACGCGCTTCAGCCAGGCCTTTCAGCAACAAAAGACCAATCGGAACTTCACGCGTGGGCCACGTGTTTTCGAGGCCAACTCCCGGCGGAACAAACAGAATTTTCACAGCAGCGCTCGCAAAGGCAGAATCGTTGTATTTTCACCGCTCTGCGGAGCGTTGTCACTCGTTTTTTGGAAATGTAAAAAGAATGGAAGTTGAGGATTTTACAGGATTTTTAACAAATTACTTGGCTTGATTGCTCTTGCGCTTAAAGGCGGTGAGTAACGTGCCGGAATCACTCAACAAAAAGAGCTGGTCGTCACGCACGCAGTATTTGTAGCTGGTGTGTTGAAACATATCGCCCAATTTACGCTCGCAGCGAATTTCGTTTGCTGCGTAATTGCATTCGAGCGATTCGTTTAACGTGCCGGCGTCTGCTTTGTAGATGCAGATTGGGGATTCGTCGGATTTCCCTTGAATTTTAAGCTTTTGGCCCCACTCGCTGCAGGTGTGATACTCGTTGTAGTAAGTTTCCGCGCACTGAGTATCGAGCGTTTGGAAAATTTGGCGAGTGCCGTCGTAGCTGAGTTTGGCGGTGCCGTTCGCTTGGCCGGTGATGGTGTAGTGCTCAAACTTAAAGCGTTCGCCGCGCGAGTAGCAGCTCATGCGCATGTCTTTGCCTGCGTCGCAGCCTTCAATGAGCTCCCAATCTCCGGTTAAGTCGCCGCCGCATTCGGTGAAACTGCCAAAGTAGCTGATGCAGCCAATGCCTTCGCCCCACGGAATCGTGGTTTTGGAGTTGCCGCCGCAAGCGGAAAGAAGAGAAGCGCAGGCCAGGCAGGTGAGTACACGTTTCAACATGAAAGCTCCTTTGTCCGAAAAACGCGTGCGGACTTTAGTGAAAATCAATGTTCGTGGGCAAGGTGTGAATTTGGACATAAAAAAAGCGCCGCTCTCAAACGAGAACAGCGCCTTTTAAAAATCGCTCAGAGGGAAGATCAGGCTTCCTTCTTGGCCTTGGCGACGAGCGGGTAAACGATACCAGCGACAGCGGCACCAACGAGAGGAGCGACGATGAAGAGCCAGAGCTGGCTGAGAGCCTCACCACCGACGAAGATCGCGGGAGCGATGGAACGAGCGGGGTTAACCGACG
>JAZUEA010000142.1:0-1867 GCA_045639945.1 Myxococcota bacterium | reverse complement strand
GCTCGTCGCCGTCGATGTGAATGGCACCACTCACTACGGTTTCATTCGTGACGTCCAGCGTAAGCCCTCGACCCGCGCTATCCTTCACGTCGACGTGGTCGTTCCGGATCTCGAGAAGCCCATGCTCGCGGACGTTCCGGTCAAGGTGAGCGGTCGTTCTATCGGTGTCGCTACTGGTGGTAAGCTCTACCAGCCTCACCGTTCTGTTAAGGTCATGGCCTGCCCGGCTGACATCCCGGCCGTCGTTGATATCGATGTTACGCCCATGAACCACAACGACACGGTCATGGCCAGCAACATGCCTCTTCCGGAAGGCGTCAAGCCGGTCTTCGATCACGACTACATCGTCGTCAAGATCCTTGCTCCTCGTGGTCCGAGCAACCGCCGCTAATTCTTCGCGAATCCCGCCCGCTTTCTTCTGAATCTTTTCCAGTTCATCTTTCAAAAAAATTCTCCCATTACAGCATCAGAGTGCCATGGATAACCTTATCGTAGGTCTTGGTAATCCTGGAGCGCAGTACCAACGCACGCGTCATAACGTGGGTTTTATGGTGCTTGAGCGCTTGTCTGAACTTGCGCGCGCACCGTTGAGTCGCTCGAAATTTAACGCTTTTTACGGTACGGGCGACTTGGGCGGAAAGTCAGTCGCATTGCTCACGCCGCAGACTTTTATGAATGCGAGTGGTCGAGCAGTTGGTCCGGCTGCGCACTTTTTTCAGGTGCAGGCGCCGCAGATTATCGTGGTGCACGATGACCTCGACTTGCCGTTTGGCACGTTGCGCTTGAAAGTCGGCGGTGGCCACGGCGGTCACAATGGTTTGCGCTCGATTATGGGTGAAGGTGGCGTGGACGCCGGCTTTGTGCGATTGCGCTTTGGCATTGGCCGTCCTGCTCACGGTGATCCGGCGGATTATGTTTTGGGCACGTTCAAGCCGAACGAGCAGGAATGGCTGCCGGGTTTGATCGACAATGCGGCCACGGCGATCGAAGCGGTTTTGCGCTTGGGCGTAGCGCGCGCAATGAATCAGCTCAACACGCCGCCCGAAAAGCGCGCCAAAAAAGAGAAGCAAGAAGGCGAGAAATCCGCGAAATCCGAAAAATCGGCCCAAAAAGCAACCGAGCAGAAATCGGAAGTTGTGGAAAACTCGCAGGAAGAATCCGTTTCAAAACAGTAGGTTAACGGATTCTCGCGAGGCGCCGAGTCATTCTTTCAAGAAAATGAAGCGCAGCATTTAAAAAGCCTTGCTTTTTCGCCTCGAGATCCGTACTTTCGCGCGCCCTCTTGAAGGGCACGGGCTTTTAAGTCCGCTCCCTGCTCGTAGTTTTGGCTACGGGCTACCTATTTAAGTCCATAGGGAGACTACCTTGGCTAAGCAGAAACTCCGCAAATACGAGCTGATCTACATCGTTCAGCCCGAAGCGACTGAAGAAGAGCGCGCTCGCGTTGCCGGCCGTATCGACGCCGTCGTCGAGAGCTTTGACGCTCGCATTCTCAAGCGTGAAGACTGGGGCAAGCGCAAGCTCGCCTACGAAATCCGCAAGTTCAACAAGGGTTACTACACCTACCTCGTCCTCCTCGGCCGCCCCGGCATGACCCAGGAGATCGAGCGCGTGCTCCGCATGTTGGACAGCTGCATCCGCTTCATCACCATCAAGCTTGAAGAAGGCATCGATCCTGACGCCGAAATCGTCATCGATGATTCGCCCGCCGTTCGCGAGCACAAGCCTTTGGATCTCGACGAGGAGATGGAAGACGATGCGTAAGCAATCCTTTAGCCGCCGTGCTTCTGGTGGCCGCCGCAAGGTCGACCGCTTCTTGGCCGATAAGACCTTGGTCATCGATTACAAGGATCCTTCGGTTCTTAAG
>JAZUEA010000141.1:0-4095 GCA_045639945.1 Myxococcota bacterium | reverse complement strand
GATCATACTTTTCAAAAGATGCAGTGATAAAAATATAAGAGATCGTCGTGAGCAATTTCACAAGCGGATGCAATTTGTGAATGGGAGAATCCAGCGCCGCCAGATCATCCATTTCTTTCAATTCAGTAATTGCCGAATCGATATTTGCCACAATACATCCGTAAATACAGACAGGGACATCAATCAGATGTCCCTACTGATTCAAAGCATCAGGCGCGCCTTCTGCGGAAGAAGCCACCCATGCTACAGATGAGCATTGCAATCATGGCTACCAGCGCGGAACCGACCAAACCGGAAACAGAGGTGCCAGCAGCACTTTCGCTGTTTGCAAATGCATAATCGGGCAAGAATGCGGTTTTCTCCTGAATGGCAGCGGCGGTCTCTGCAACGCTGCTAGAAATACCATAATTCTCTTCATCCAATGCCATGTTTGCGCTGTATCCGCCGTCCTCATTGCCAAACAGCGACCATTCCAAACCATCAGGATGAGAACTTGCGAACAAAGAAAGTGCACCACCAACAACGGCGGTCACCATTGCAATTGCAATCACAGTGGACTTCAAAGACATTTTACCTGTAATGCCATTTTTTTCACTGTTCACTTCTTGAATCAACTCTGGGCGAGATTCAAACACGAACAGCAAAACTGCAGTAGTTACAATACCTTCCACCAAACCAATGGCCAAGTGAATGGGTTGCATCAGAGCACAAAAAGCACCAAAGGGTAACTCAGTGATACCAGAGAATGTAGTTTCCAAAGTGACTGAAAATGCACCCAACTGCAGCGTAACAATGCAACCCAGCACTGAAGCCAGAATAATCTTGGCACGAGCCGCACCTTTTGAAGTCATATTTCCGAACAAGCCGCTCTGCATAATGGGTCGCCAAATGAGATAATACCCAATAAAGCACCCATAAAAAGCCATATTCCAACAGTTTGCACCCAACGCCATTAATCCACCATCTGCAAAAAACAGACATTGAATAGCGAGAATGACCATCATGGAAAGGAAGCCAGCTTGCGGCCCCAACAACGCGGAAAGCAACATACCGCCGCAGATATGGCCAGAAGATCCTGTTCCAGGAATGGTGTAGTTGATCATTTGACCAGCAAAAACCAGCGCTGCAGAAACAGCCATTGTGGGCAATTTCGCTGCATTCTCATCTTTGCGAAGCGCGCGAACGGACAAGCCAGCGGTCACGCCAGACGCCGCGAACATCACTGCTGCGACCGTCGGAGCCAGCAAAGCATCTGCCATATGCATAATGAATTCCCCCTTCAGGTTTGAAAATTGACCAGTTTAGCACAAACCGTGCGAAGCCTTCGAGAAATTAAAAGTATCGATACTATTTAAATGACAACGAACCAACTTCCCACAAACCAGCATAAGTATACTATACTGTCATAGTAATTAAAAGTGAAGTCTTGTTTTGTTGTATATCAAAATTGAGTTTAATTTTTATGCGACTCATTGCAACCATACTTTTGCAATGAATACAACAACTTGCAATTGTTTAAATGAATCGCATTCAAAAATTTTACGCTTTTATTATGAAATCAAGATGATTATCCTAAGCCAGTTTCGGTTACTTCATTCCGCAGCAATCGCGCTGAGCGGAATTCACCCAACGGGGAAATCATCATGAAGAACTTTGTTCACGACATTCCTACGAAGCTCTTTTTCGGCAAGGGTCAGCTCGACAACCTGGCAAGCGCTTTGGAGCCCTTTGGAAAGAAGGTGCTGCTGACCTATGGTGGCGGATCTATTAAGAAAATTGGTCTGTACGATGCCGTGATGAAGATCCTGAACGACAACGGATTCATCGTCACTGAGCTGCCGGGCATCGAGCCCAATCCGCGCATCGAATCCGTGGAAGCCGGTGTTCGCCTCTGCAAAGAGAACAACATCGATGTCATTCTCGCGGTTGGCGGCGGTAGCACCATCGACTGCTCCAAGGCCATTGCCACGGGTGTATTTTACGAAGGCGACGACTTGTGGCAGATGGTGTTAACTGCCGGTGCCCGTCGCAAGGCCTTGCCGTTGGTTGACATCTTGACGCTCAGCGCCACAGGCTCCGAATTCGACTGTCTCGCGGTCATCACCAACTTCAAAACAAACGAAAAGTTGGGTGGCGTATACACTTATCCGTCGGTTTCTATCTGTGATCCGACCTATACTTTCACTGTTTCGAAGTATCAGACCGCAGCTGGCTCTGCCGACATCATGAGCCACATCTTCGAAAACTACTTCTCGCGCACCGACGACAGCGATCTCTCCGACGGCATTGCGGAATCCATTTTGAAATCCGTCATGAAGAATGCGCCGCTCGCCATCGCAGAACCTGAAAACTACTCTGCCCGCGCCAACTTAATGGCCAACTCGTCCGTCGCCTGCTCCGGCATTCCGCTGTACGGCAAGCAATCCACCGGTTGGCCTTGCCACGCAATGGAGCACGAGCTCTCCGCGTACTATGACATCACCCACGGCGTTGGCCTGGCGATTCTCACTCCTCGCTGGATGCGCCACATCCTGAAGAAGGATCCCAGCACCACCGCGCGTTTCGCCAAGTTCGCCCGCAACGTAATGGGCTTGACCGGCAGCGACGATGCCAAACTCGCAGCTGAAGGCATTGATGCATTGGAAGCATACTTCCGCTCCACCGGCATTCCGATGTCACTCAGCGAATTGAATATCGGAACCGAACACTTTGAAGCCATGGCCATTCACGCCAACATGACTGGCGGCTTGGACAATGCTTACGTTCCGCTGAAGAAAGAAGATATCATCGCCATCTACAACGATTGCCTCTGATTTTTAGAATAAATACCGATACTTCCGATTTATAAGTATCGGTATTCTCTCCTCGAACATCTTCTTTTTTCTAAGCCTCGAATACTTATACAGTAAAAATCAGCGAACGAAATCAAAGCGAAAAACAGATGAGATCGCTCAAGTAATCGTGTTTTTACTCAGCCAAAGTAAATCGGCGCATCACACTACAAATAAAACATTTCCAAACATCCAACTAGTATTTGCGCCCTGAATCGCTACACTACACGCAATAGGAGGCTGAATGCAGTCCAAACAGCTCAAAATCATTGCAGTATTCCTTTTATGTTTGGTGCCAAGCTTTGTTTTTGCCAAAAAGACTGACGAACTCAGTGTAAATTGGGCACTTGACGGTGCAATTACAGGCGCAGCAGGCGCTATTTGGATCTCAACAGAACTTTTAAAAGAAGAAATTGCACGCCCAAGCTGCATTTGGTGTCATTCCAACACATTTGACGACAGCGTTACGCAACTCTTGGCGTGGAGCAATCCGCCAACTGCTGCAACCACCTCAGATTATCTCGATTTGCTTATATTACCAGCACTTACAATTGGTGCACTTGGACTCTCTAGTAAACTCGATGATCGTTTCGAGAATTTTGCCGTAGACGCCTCGCTCATAGCTGAGGCCATCACCGTAAGTTCACTTGTGAATCAAACTGTTAAGTTTTCTGTGAATCGCGCACGACCATATACACATGAAATTGCTCAGGAATGGTATCCCAATACAAAAGATGACAATTTATCTTTTTATTCTGGGCACACAAGTTTAGCATTTTCATTGGCTGTAACAGCTGGATGTATTGCTCACGAACGAAATTATGCATCTGAGCCTTATTTATGGGCTATTGGTCTGCCTTCGGCGGCACTGATAGGTTACCTCCGCGTCTCTGCCAAAAAACACTATCTCTCAGATGTATTAGTAGGCAGTCTACTTGGTAGCGCAACAGGGTTCTTAGTGACTTATTTGCATTCTAAATAAGTCACTTTTTCATTTATGGAGAAAGCTCTAGTGTTTGAACTTGCTCACTCGCGAACGAAGATAAGAACTTCGTCACCAGTATCTGCAAGAAGCAAGAGTTTGTTTCCTGAAACGCAGTAATCAAAGCCAGAGGTGGTTAAATCGCTCCAAGTGATGTTTAACTCACCCGTGTCATAAGAAGTGTAAGTTCCCACAAGCGAAGAGTTTTCGTTCAATCCCCAAGAACAAACGCAGGCGGAACTCGTTCCCGCACAAGTCTGTCCAGGATTAGCAATGGCTTGA
>JAZUEA010000140.1:0-1619 GCA_045639945.1 Myxococcota bacterium | reverse complement strand
TTCGAGCAGTTGTTGTCGCAGTTGAACACGCACTCGCTGATTGTCGCGTTGGACGTGGTTGGCAATCCGCACAATTTGGGTGCCATTTTGCGCAGCGCTGCGTGGTTTGGTGCCGATGCCGTGATTTTCCCCGCAGAACCTGGTCAGGCAACGGTGAGCCCGGCGGCGATTCGCATCGCGCAAGGTGGTGCCGAGTTTGTAAAATGCATTCCGGTTCCCAATTTAGCGCGCGCGTTGGCTACGCTTCGTGAGCGCAAAATCGCCATCATTGCTGCAGATCAAGGCGCGGAACGCAACGTCATCGAAAAACCGCTTCACCGGCCGTGTTGCATTGTCATGGGCAACGAGCACACCGGACTTTCTGCCGCCACGCGCGAACAATGCCACGTTGCAGTCGCAATTCCCGGCAAAGGCAACATCGAATCCCTCAATGTTGCGGTTTCCGCTGGCATTTTGCTCGCCATGGTCAAGTGACCAATTTCCGATTTCTAAAATGATTTTCAGAGGTTGCTCTGCTCGCGTTACTGGTTAACGCAGTGGAGCATCATGGTCGCAGTCATCACGAGCTGAGCGACAAAGGGCGCGAGTAACCCTCGGGATTTATAGAACAAAAAGGCCTGAGCGCCGGCGCTGAACACACCAAATTGGAGTACTTGCAAAATGGTGTTCATGATCGGTTGTTGCCACGCCGCAAAAAATGTGAGCTGGTAAACGGCGTAAAGTCCCGACATTACTGCAATAAACGGCAGCAGTTTTTGAAAAAGACGGCTTAAAACACGCGCCAGGAACCAGAAGAAAAAGATTTGCTCCGCAAGCGTGTGGAAAAACGTCATGCCCAATGCAACGGGCAGTGGTGTGGGCGTTTGTACATAAGAAAATAAGCCAACAACTGCGCCATAAGGCAGTGCTGCCAAAGCCCAAACGGGTTTTTCGCCCAAAACTTCGGTGGACAAGCCCTCTCGCGCGAGTGCCAGCAGCAAAATTAGGCCAAAAACAGTGAGCGCAGCGCGGCGTATCCACCACCACGCATCGTCAACTTGGTAATAATATTCAACATTTCCAAGCACACGCTCTTCTGGTGGAATCGTTAAATCCACCTCTTTTGCATGTGCTGCGTACTGCGCTCGAGTGAGCATTTCTTGGAAGTGCTCGCCTTCGAGCGTTGAGGGCAAATTCGAAGTAAATTCGGGCTCATCGACAATGGTCGGCCACGTTTGCGCGCCGCCTGCTGCGATGTTGGCTCCCACAAAAAACGCGATGAACAAGAAAATCGTCGCGGCCAGCGACCCAATGAACAATCCCTTTCCGTTCATTGTGCGGCGATGCGGCGTGGAAAGCAGGCTCAATTCCGAGAGCGCTTCTACGTGATGCGGATTCCACTCCAAAATGCGCGCAAATGCCGATTCTGCCTCTTTCGGGTGACCTAGATTGCGTTCAATTCGCCCGCGTATAAGCCAGGCAAATTCGCGATCTGCACCTTCGCAACCCATCGTAGAAAGTTCTAATTTCGCTTTACTTCCGCGAGGTTCGGTTGGTGGGCCACTCAGAAATTCAACCCAAACCAGTTCGATCGCAAATTTTTTGAAATAGGGACAAAGCGAGCGCGCTTCTTCGAGCCG
>JAZUEA010000139.1:0-2908 GCA_045639945.1 Myxococcota bacterium | reverse complement strand
GGCTACGATCCGACTTTGCTTGATGGTCCGTTGACGCTGGTTGTTGATAGCTTGCCTGCTGGCATGGAGCTGACTCAATCTACCTCGTCTGAAAATTCTACGTTGAATTTGGCTCTTCGCTGGACGCCCACTTACGCAGACGCAGGTCGCCACAATGTGGCGTTGCGCGTTATCCCGCCGTCTGGTCGTTCTCGCAGTGTTTCCTTTGCGATTGATGTCGCAGAAGAAGGCACTGCTTATGTAGCTGCTCTCGCTGGTAACAATAATCGTGGTGTTTTGAGCTTCTATCCCATTGAGCGTAGTGGCAACTCACTTTACTTGGGGGCTTCAAAAACGCTCGAGATCGGCATGGGAACTGCTGATTTGTTAGTTGCCAACGATTTCGTGTTTGCATCTGCGCCGGGTTCTGGATCTGTTGCCGTCGCGATTTCCACAGAGAATGGCTACGACGTTGTGCGCCACATTCCCACTGGCGCGGGTGCTTCTTCATTGGCCGCAGACGCGTCTCGACTTTTTGTGGGCAACCACTTCGCGCGTACTGTGTCTGTGGTTGACATGAACTCGCTCAAGGTTACGCAAACAATTCAGGTGCCAGAAGCGCCGATAGCCGTTGCAGTTTTCAATGGAAAGTTGCTGGTCGCGAGCAAGCGCACGCTTTCCATTTATGATGCTTCTGATTTCTCTGCTGTAAATTCCATTGCATTGACCGAAGCGCCGTCGCGATTTGTGACCAAAGGAAACGCAATTTACATGTTGGCGGAGCGTTCTGTTCAGCGTTTGAGCAGCGCGGACTTCTCTACGATGGAGCGTTTTGATTTGCAGCATGCGCCGATCGACGTCCACGTAAATGGTTCCAATTTGATTCTCATCGATGGCGCACATCGCCTAACGTGCAACAACACAATCGCCAGCGAAGCATTTGAAGCTGAGTTACTTGCACCTCTCTCTGCTGCGGCTGGCGGCGGTGAAATCATTTTTGACGGCGAATCTTTGATCATGACTCGCGCGACGGGCACTTCGACTTCCACTGTGGCCAATCACTTACACCGCGTGGTTGAAGTGCCGGCGATTACTCGTTAATCCATGCCCTTTGGGCGCATAGGTGATCCATGAAATCAACTTTGCATTTTCTTGCTCTCGTCTCCCTCTGCGCGCTTTGGACGGTGGGATGTGACGATTCGACTGCGAACCGCCGCGAAACGCCGGACGCTGGCACTGGACCGGTCACGCACGAAGACGCCGGCATTGATCAAAAAGAAGACGCCGGAAATTCTTCTGGTCAACTTTGCCGATCGGATAATGAATGTCCTGACGACATGTTCTGCAATGTCGATTCCGGCTCTCTTTTCGGTACTTGCGAAGTGGGTTGTCGCGACGAGACCTACTGCGGAAGCGGCATGGCCTGTGTAAATAACAGTTGTCCGCTTTCCGACGAAGTCGATTGCGACGAAGAAGTTTACACGTGCGCACCGGGCATGTACTGCGACTCCATTTCTGGTAACTGCGCCGATTCGGAATGCGACACGGATGACGACTGCTTGGGCATGAAAGCGGGTCTTCAGTTGACCTGCGAACACCACGTTTGCGTACCACTGTACGTTTGTTGCGACAACGATACTTGCAGCTTGGCTTCTCAAAATGACTGCAGCGACGTCATTACTTTGTTTACTTCATGCAATTACAACCCGTGCCTTGCTCCTAAGTGCAACAACGACACGGAGTGTGAAGGTGCTAATTTCTGTGACGCCGATGGTCGTTGCCGCCCAGGTTGCATCAACGACGATCAATGCGATGACGACGAAGTTTGCAACGTTGAGAATCACGAGTGCGGTCGTGTGATTTGCGGCAATGATAACGATTGCCCCAACGGTTTGTACTGTGACATGGACGTTGCTCTTTGTGCGACCGGTTGCCGTGACGATGACAACTGCAGCGACGGCTATGCTTGTAACGCTGTCCACGATTGCGCACCGCGCTGCTCAGGTGATGGACAATGCGGTTCTGATAATTACTGCGATCGCGAAGATAACGTTTGCCGCGTCTTCTGCTTGCCTGGCACGCACGAAAACTGCTCTTCCCGTGAGTACTGCATCTCGACTGGTTCAGATGCGGGTCATTGCGCGCGTGGTTGCCGCGACGACGGTTACGAAGACAACGACACCAGAGCGACCGCATCTGAGATCGTAGTGCCTGAATTGCGCCCTGGCTATTTCAAGACCACGATTGGTGCAATCGAACCATTGCGCATGTGTGGTGGCGATTCCGATTTCTACACGCTGGTTGAGCAAACAGCCACGGAGACCACCAAACTCGCAGCCGTTGAAGGTCGTCGCTTAAAGGTTCGCTTGCTTCACGACGCGACCGAAGCAGACATCGATTTCCGTCTGTTCCGCTCCTCTGGTGGCACGCCATTGAACGTCACGGGTGCAACAACGGAATTGATCTATCCCGCAAGTGACGTTGCGCCGGAAAATGAGCAGTTCACGCTTCAAGTTTTTGCAAACGATCAAAGTGTGAGCAGCGATTACGCACTTGAACTCACGATCATCGACACTTCAAAGTCTTGTTTCTTGGATGACCGTGATCCTGGTGATGACACCTACGCAAACGCGACGGTCATTTCTGAAAACTCCGCTGATTTCAGTGATGCGGTTGTCTGCTTTGGCGACGAGGACTGGTTCTCGTTTGACATGAACACAGGCGACGGCATTCACGTTGAGGTTCTGGCGAACAGCGGCAGTGAAGCTCTCGTCATTTCTCTGTTCGATGACGTCACTGTTTCCAGTGGTAGTGCAGTTTCTGTTGTTGCCACCGGTACTCCGCAGGAATCAGGCGGAACGCTTTACACTTTTGATATTCCGGCCAACTCAGGCACAATCGGAGATGGCCGCTATTACTTGCAAGTGCG
>JAZUEA010000138.1:0-3867 GCA_045639945.1 Myxococcota bacterium | reverse complement strand
ATTGCATGTGACCACGCGGACCAAAAATGAGATCACTGCCAAATAGAATACGATCTTGGTGTTTGATGAAAAAGGCTCGCACTTTTTCGGCGTTGTGACGACCTATTTCAGGCACACGCGCAGAGGTGTCGATGTAGACGTTTGGATACGTGTCGAGTAATCGATCGACGTAGTCTAAGTCTTCGGAATTATTGCCGAAGTGAATGAGCAGAAACGTTGTGCGTGGGTGCCGCTTAATGACGTTTTCTTGCGCATCCATCAATTCATGAAACGTTGGGTAGTCTTTTCCAAAAAACGACCAACTCTCAGCGATGGAAAGTTCGGCGTAGCGCTCATTTGCAGGGGTGACTGGTTCAAAAAACGCAACCGGATCGGCGATGTGCCAGGCAAAGATCAAATCTAGATCGGCGCATGCTTCAAAAATGGGATCTAAGAGTGGTGCGTCGGCTTTTAAGAGTTTCCCGTCTTTGGTTCGAACACTTAATCCCAGCGCTTTGTAGACCTTAACTCCGCGAATACCATCACTTTTTGCTTGGCGCAGTCGCTCTACTTCACGCGCTACAAAATTGGGATCGTCGATGCCGTGCCAATCGAGATTGGAAAACAGACGAATCGAATCTGGTCCGAATTCTTTCTCAATGATTTCACGGAGTTGCAGATTCCCTAAATACATGCGCGAGCCTGGAACGCCGGCGGATTTGTGCACGATTTTTGAGATGCCTGCTGCTTTTAAAACGCGAATGCCCTGATTCACAGAAGGCAGTGTTGGGCTCAAATGCACATGTGAATCAATGATGCCTTCTCGTAACCCTGCGGAATTCTTCCACTTTAAAGATATATGCTCCGCATTGATTTGTGGTTTGGGCGCAGATTCGTTGTGAGAACACGAGCAAAACAAAGCAGCGATGAGAAATGCGCCCAATTTTTGCATCAGTTATTTCCGACGTTTAAGCCTGAGAGCGTTTGACGGTTTGAAGTGATGTGGCTCAAACCTGGCAGAATTTGAGAGAAGTCCGCGTGATCAAAGACAAATTCTTCGCTCAAGTAACCCATGTGCATGCACGAAATGCGAACGGCGAGCGAGTCGTTTTCGGTCGTACTTGAGGGTTGAATCAATCCGCTGGTTCTGCCGCGCGGCCATTCGCGCTTGAGTTTGGGCAACGAGATTTGACCGGCGTCGCTGCCAACGTATGCGCTCCAAAGCACGCGATCTGTGTAGTCTGCGTTGAGCGTGCTGGAGCAGGTTCCAGCGGAGTAAGTTTCAGCAACGCGTTGCAAAACTTGGATTCGGCAGAGATCGGCGTTCGGGCTGTCGGTGGTTTCAACGTTTCGCCAGCTGAACTTAATCGGATTTTGGGTCACGGAAGTGCTGGCGGCACCAAAGAATCCGGAAGCATTCATCTCTTGTGCGCCGCTCGTTGTGAATCCGCTGCGTACCAAAACGGCGGAAACGGCATTCGAGAGGCCGCTTTGTGAGCTGTTGGCAAAGCTTGCGATGGCGGCTCCCATGCGTTCAACATTGTTGAATTCGCCTGCATTTGGCGCGGATGTGAGTTTGATTTGACCTGCACCACTGTTCAAATTGCTTGCCGTGATTTGCGCAAGGCCCATGGGGAACAAGCGACCCAAGCCGTGTTTGTTGTCCCAGTCACCTGCGTAAATGCAGTAAACATCGGAATCTGAAGGCACATTCGAAACTTTGCACGTCACGTTTTTGGTGAGCGATTCAGACAACTGCACCGTTGCGTTTGTGTTGTCTTCCGTGAGTTCCACGTTCTTGATGGTGCCGATTTTTGCGAACGTTGCACCGTTTAAAAGCGAACTGAACAAATCGCTTGAGTTGCTGTTGCCCAAAAGAGACACAAGCGAAGCAAACGAAACGCTTGCATTCAGCGCAATGAGATTCTCTTTGTGAGCCGGGAAGTTCGGGAACCAGAATTTGTGCGGTGTGAGCGGAATCGTGTTGTAAATTGACTGGTTCGGAATTTCCAAGTTGCCCGGTACTGCTAACGCGCTCAATCCGAGCAAAGCTGCGTACGGACTGTTGCTCACGGTCCAGCAATCATTGCGCGACAACAACGCGGACAAGCTCAGCGAAGAAAGTGTGTCCAAGTCGAACGACGGCAAAACCAGCGAGAAGTTGATGTTGCTGGAAGTCGCGTAACCTGAGATTTGACCGCTTAAAACGTGCGTTTCTTGAATTTCAGAGTCAGAAACCACTCGCTCCAACGGAACCACAACGGCGCTTGCATTCAAATTTTGAAGCGTGACGTAAGAGTAGCCTTCCGCGCCCACCGTGATGGTTTGCGGACCATTTAAGTTGCCGGAAAGATCGCTGAATTCAACGAATCCGTCTGCGCCGGTGATGGCGTAGTTTGGCAAATGAGCGTTGGCACTGTTGGACATGCACTCGGCGGCGTTTTGTGAAAATGCGTTGTCGTTCGGTTCTTGTCCCACCAATACGACGGCGTTTTCAAACGGATGGCCGTCTTCGTCTTTCACCCAAACTTGCAAGTTTCCCTGTTGCTGGCGACAGCCGCCGGTTTGAATTGCGCTTGTGCCTTGAGGTGGTTCGACAACCGTGAGTTTGGTGGTTTGGCTGAGTGCTTTGCGTGAGTTTTGGTCGCAGCCAACGGTGGCTGAGAATGTAAATGTGCTCGCGTTACTCGGAGTGGAGAACGTTGCGTAGTAAACGCTGCCCACGCGCTGAACTTGGCTGAGTTCGAGCGACGGCGTAACGGAGAATTGGACGTCCAGCTCGTTTGTGGTGTCGTCTTGTAACTCAACGGAAATTACGCCGATGGAGCTGTTTGTGTTGAGGCATGAGGCGGAAAGCTGCAACTCGGTTTCGAAATCGATGTTTGGGCAGGTGATGGACGCGCAGTCTTCATCGATTTGTCCGTCGCAGTTGTCGTCTTTGCCGTTGTTGCAGATTTCAAAATCGCTGGTTTTGACGCAGGCGTATTCGCAGCCGTTGTCGAGAACACCGTCTTGATCCCACCAGTTTTCGCTACATGCGCTGATTTCGCAGTGGCCGTTCACGCAAACCGAATTCGCGTTGGCGTATGTTTCACACGCAGCGCCGCAGCTGCCACAGTTGTTCACGTCGGTCTGCAAGTCTGCATCTTCGTCGGTTTGTCCGTCGCAATCGTCGTCTACGCCATCGCAGTTGTCGTCTTGTGTTCGCACAAACTCACAGGCGTATTCGCAACCGTCGCTGTATCGACCATTTTGATCGTAGTGGTTGTCAGTGCACTCGCCAATGATGCACACGCCGTTTTGGCAAATGTTTGTTTCAACGTTGGGCAGTGAGCAGGCTTGGCCGCATGCGCCGCAGTTGTTCACGTCGGTTTGGAAATTGAAACCGTTGTCGATTTGGCCGTCGCAGTCGTTATCCAGGCCGTCGCACAATTCTGGGCTGGGTGTGATTTCGCTGCGCGACAGAATCCACGCGCCGTTAACACATGATTCGATCTTGGATTGGCAGACGCCCACGCCCTGCGTGCTAGCAGGAGCGCTGTAACTTTCTCGCGTGAGATTGTCGTCGATCAGGCCGTTGCAGTCGTTGTCCAATCCGTCGCAAATCTCGGCGGCGCCGGGGTGCACGTTTGCGTTGGTGACGTCGCAATCGCCTTGAGCTTGCGTGTAACCATCGCCGTCACAATCGAAATCGGGATTCTGAAGATCGCAAGCACAGTCTGTCGGACAGACGTCGTGGTCCTCTAGGTTTTCGCAAACACCATCGCCACAGAAACATTCGTCTGGGCAGATGGTGTTGGATTCACCCAGTCCAACGTCGCAAATGCCATTGTGATTACAAGGATCAGGCTCGCCACCGCCAGCGCCAGCGTCACCGGCGGAACCAGC
>JAZUEA010000137.1:0-5175 GCA_045639945.1 Myxococcota bacterium | reverse complement strand
AGATGGGAGAGCGCTTGACTGGCAGTCAAGAGGTCGGGGGTTCGATCCCCCCTTGCTCCACTCGATTTTCTTTTGAAGGGCCAAATGGGGCAGTAGCTCAGATGGGAGAGCGCTTGACTGGCAGTCAAGAGGTCGGGGGTTCGATCCCCCCTTGCTCCACTTAAAACCGTGAAGGTTTTTGCCTTCGCGGTTTTTTTTTGCCTAAAGCCCTGCTCTGGATTTTCGGAAACGCACCTGTTTCACGCTCCAGAGCTTGCTTCACTTCCTGTTTTGCTCACGCCTGTCTCAGAACAGCAAAATTTTAGTTTTTAGCAGCAAATCGATTCATTTTTTTTAACATGCCCTCAGAAATGCAATCGTCTTGCAACTCGCTGCAATAACTAAAAAAACGGTTGCGCTTTTGGCCAACAAGGAGTCTTTTTTACGAGCTCTCTTTGCTTGTACCCTGACTCAGTGACGTTTAGGATGCATAAACCAGTACGCCAGAGAGGCGTCGCAACGGAGAACAATGCGCATCTTAATTGAAAACGCGCTCGCGGTCGTGACCATGGATGCCGCAGGGCGAGAGATCAAAGGCGGCTACGTCGTCACCAACGGCCCAGCGATTGAGTCGGTCTCAGAAACCAAGCCTGAGGGCGAATTTGATCGAGTCATTGATGCGAGCGGCCAGCTTGTCATCCCTGGCATGATCAACACGCACCATCACCTGTACCAAACGCTCACGCGCGTTGTGCCGTTTGTGCAAGACGCTAAGCTTTTCGATTGGCTGCAGGGATTGTATGAGATCTGGCGCGAAATCGACTTGGATGGTTGCCGCGTAGGCGCAGGTGTTGGTTTGTCGGAGCTTTTGCTCTCCGGCTGCACCACCGTCGCAGACCACTTCTACTTGTTCCCGAACAGCCAGCCCAAAACCTTGCTCGATGCTTCGATCAACGAAGCCAAGCGTCTTGGTGTGCGCTTCCACCCCACTCGTGGTTCGATGAGCTTGGGCAGGAGCGCAGGTGGCCTTCCGCCAGATGACGTGATCCAAGACGAAGCCGAAATTCTTAAGGATTGCGAGCGCGTCATTGCCACGTATCACGATCCTTCTAAGTACAGCATGTGCCGTCTCGCATTGGCACCATGCTCTCCTTTCTCGGTTACCGCAAAATTGCTCAAGGATTCCGCAGCATTAGCGCGTCGTCATGGCGTTCGCCTTCACACGCACTTGGCGGAAACCTTTGATGAAAACGACTTCACGCTGCGCGCTCAAGGCGTTCGTCCGCTTGAGTACATGCGCCGCCAAGACTGGATTGGCCCCGACGTTTGGTACGCCCACGGCGTGCACTTCAACGACGACGAACTCGACTTGCTCGCAAAGACCAAGACCGGCGTGGCACACTGCCCCGGTTCTAACCTTCGCTTGGGCTCAGGCATCGCTCGCATTCCTGAAATGCTTGAGCGCGGCGTGCCCGTTGGTTTAGCAGTCGATGGTTCCGCGTCGAACGACGGCTCGAACATGTTGCAAGAAGCGCGTTTGGCCACGTTGGTCCACCGCGTTGGAACGGGCGTTACTTCCATGCCCGCCCGCACAGCGCTTCGCCTCGCAACCATGGGTTCGGCCGAAGTTTTGGGCCGCCAAGACGACCTCGGTTCTTTGGGACCTGGCAAGGCCGCAGATCTCGCTTTGTTCGACCTTCGCGACATCGCATATGCCGGCGCGATGCACGATCCGGTCGCAGCACTCCTCATGACCCACGGCTCAACCCGCGCGCGCACGGTAATGGTCAACGGTCAAATTGTGGTCGATGAGTACAAGTTGCTCACCGCCAATCTCGACGACTTGTACGCCGAGGCCAATGAAATCGCCGATCGCATGGTCACTCGCATGGCCAAGCGCACCGGTTTATCCCCCATGACGCACCGCTTACCTAACCAGGAAAAGCCATGATCGAACGATTTGAATACCCCAAGACGAAGGAAGCACTTCTATCGCTTCTTTCACCTGAGGCCGTTCTCGTTGCCGGTGCCACTGCGCTTTACAAAGACGCAAAGCTTAAGACGGCAGGCTACGCGATCGACATTACGCGCTGTGGCTTAGACAAAATCGTCGTCCGCGACAATGAAATCGAAATCGGCGCCACCGCGCGTTTGAAAGACCTCACGGTTGAAAACCTTGGCAACTCTGCGGAAGCTCGCATGATTGCTGCCACGGCTTTCTCGATCGCTTCTACGCAGATTCGCGCGGCGGTCACCGTTGGTGGCAACGTCGTCCATCCGGCGCCGTGGTCCGATTTGCCGGTCGTGTTCTACGCTTTGGACGCCAAAGTCAAAGTTGAAACCGCCAGCGAAGCGTTTGAACTCAACTTCGAAGAGCTCTGCAGCAACGATCCGCGTAAATTGCTGCGCGGCGGCGTTGTTACGGCCATCGTCGTGCCGTTGAGCAAGGCGAATCGCAAGATGCGCTTCGAAAAGTTCCAAATGACCGACACCGAAATTGCACTTGCCAATTTCGCGGGTGTTTGGACTGAAGTCGACGGCAAAATCGTCGATCCGCGCATGGTTATCGGCACGCTCAGCCCTCGTCCGTGCCGCGCCACGAACATGGAAGCCGCTTTGGTTGGCAAGGCGCCCGAAGTCGAGAACTTCGAAGCTGCTGCCCAAGCCGCCAAAGAAGAAATCAAAATCATGCCGAACTTCCGCATGAAGGTGGAGACTCGCGCTCGAATTTTGGGCGTGTTCCTTCGCCGCGCACTTGAGGCCGCTCAAAACGACGCGCCCTACGACCGTTGCCACTGCTCGGGTAACCCCATTTTGAGGTGATCGATGAAGCTCAACTTTTTTCTGAACAACGAAGAAACTTGCTTCGAAATCGAGCCCGACGCGTTGTTGGTGGATGTTCTCCGCGACAACGGCTTCGTGAGCGTTAAGGTTGGCTGCCGCGAAGGCAACTGCGGCTGCTGCACCGTTTTGATCGACGGCGAGCCTCTGATGAGCTGCATCACCTTGGCTGCTCAGGTCGAAGGCCGTCACGTCGAAACCGTCGAATCGCTTGGTTCCATGCAGAATCCTCACATTCTGCAAACGACCTTGGTCGACCACAGCGCTGTTCAGTGCGGTTTCTGCACGCCGGGCATCTTGCTTGCTACCAAGTCCTTGCTCGCTAAGAATCCCAATCCAACTGAAGCTGAAGTGCGTCGCGCGATCGATGGCAACCTCTGCCGCTGCACCGGCTACGTCAAGATCGTCGAAGGCATTCTCGATGCAGCCGCCAAGATGAGGGAGAACACCTGATGTCGGGCGAATACTACCGCGATACCGAAAAGGCCTACGGCAACCTCGACACCAACGTGGTCGGCCGCTCGGCCAAGAAGATCGACGCTCTCGCGATGGCGTGTGGTTCGCCGCTTTACGTGGCGGATGACCTGCCCAAGAACGTGTTGCACGCCAAGATCCTGCGCTCTCCTCACGCGCACGCGATCATTCGCAACATCGATACGACCAAAGCCAAAGCCATGCCAGGCGTGGTTTGCGTGCTCACCTACAAAGATGTGCCGCGTAACCCCATCACGACTGCTGGTCAAGGCGCGCCGGAACCGTCGCCGTACGATACCGTCGTCTTGGACTACAAGATGCGTTACGTGGGCGATCACGTCGCTCTGGTCGCCGCCAAGACCGAAGCTCAGGCTGAAGCTGCGTGCAAGGCCATCGAAGTCGATTACGAAGTTTTGCCGGCCGTGTTGGATATGCGCGATGCCCAAAAAGAAGGCGCGCCCATCATCCACGATGAACCGGACTGCTCGATTCCGATTCCGATTCCGTACATTCCGGAAAAGAACATCGTGGCCGTCGTTGATGTGGAAGCCGGCAACGTCGATGAAACCATCGCGAAATCCGACTACTCGATCGATCACGAATACGAAGTTCACTACGCGCAGCACGCTCCGATCGAAACGCACGTTTGCTGCGGTTGGATCGATGGCTACGGCCGTTTGACGCTCCGCACTTCTACGCAGGTTCCGTACCACGCGCGTCGTTTGACCGCCCAAACACTGGGTTTGCAAATCCGCGACGTCCGCATCATTAAGCCTCGCGTTGGTGGTGCGTTCGGAACCAAGCAGGAAGTTTTGCTCGAACCCTTGGTCGGCGCGCTTGTTTTGGCTTGCCGCAAGCCGGTTTTGCTGCAACTCACCCGCGAAGAAGAAACCTATCAATCCCGCTGCCGTCACCCGCAGGCCGTTCGCATTGAATCCGGCTACAACAAGGACGGCGAGCTTCAAGCCAGCCGCATGACCGTGCTCTCCAACACGGGCGCGTACGGTTCTCACGGTTTGACCGTGATGACCAACTGTGGTTCCAAGACGCTGCCGCTCTACCACCGCAAGGCCGTCGCCTTTAAGGGCACCACGGTTTACACCAACTTGCCGGTTCCGGGTGCGTACCGTGGTTACGGCGGCACGCAAGCCAGCTTCGCTCAAGAAATCCAGATCGACGAAATTGCCGAGAAGTTGGGCCGCGATCCGCTGGATTTGCGTATGCAGATTCACATTCGCCCCGGCGAAGGCTCTCCCGTCTTCCAGATGCTGGGCGAAGGCAAAGAAGGCGTCGAGCAGACCGTTGGTTCTTGCGGCGTTGAGCAGTGCATGCTCTTGGGCGCCAAGGAAATCGGCTGGGCTGAAAAGCATGGCCGTCCGGGCAAGGGCCCCATCAAGCGCGGCATTGGTATGGCAGCTTTGATGCAGGGCTCGTCGATTCCTGAAATCGACATGGCCTCCGTGACCATCAAGATGAACGAAGACGGCAGCTTTATGCTGACCGCCGGCGCTACCGATTTGGGAACGGGTTCCGACACCATGCTTGCCCAGTGCGCTGCAGAAGCGTTGGGCTGCGCGGTCGACCGCATCATCGTCTACTCATCCGACACCGACCTCACGCCTTTCGACGTGGGCGCCTACGCGAGCTCGACCACTTACCTGTCCGGCGAAGCGTCCAAGCGCTGCGGTCGCGATGTGGCCAAGCAAATCTGCGACGTCGCAGCTGGCGAGTTGGGCTGCAAGTCCGAAGAAATCACGCTCAAAGACAGCATGTGCTATGCGCCAAACGGTGATTCCATCTCCTTCAAGCGCATTGGCCAAATCTCGCTTTACGAGCACGATCAGCACCAAATCGCGGCCACCGCTTCTGCCATTTCGCACT
>JAZUEA010000136.1:0-1824 GCA_045639945.1 Myxococcota bacterium | reverse complement strand
CACACCAAGTTCAAGGGCCAGATTTACGTCCTCAAGAAGGAAGAGGGTGGTCGTCACACCCCGTTCTTCAAGGGCTACCGTCCTCAGTTCTACTTCCGTACTACGGACGTGACTGGTGCCGTCGAGCTTCCTGAAGGCGTCGAAATGTGCATGCCTGGTGATAACATCACCATCACTGGTACGCTCATCACCCCGATCGCCATGGAGCTCAACCTCCGCTTCGCTATCCGCGAAGGTGGTCGTACGGTCGGTTCTGGCGTTATCTCCGAGATCATCGAGTGAGTCGCTTGCGTCGTTAAGACGCGTCTTGGACCCGGGCGGCTAAGCTGCCTGGGTCTTAAAGTTTCTGGCAAGTTATGCAGCGAAAACGTAATCGTGCACGCGTCGGTCTTGACTGCGTTGAATGCGGGAATCGCAACTATCAGGTCACCAAGAACAAGGAGACCACGCCAGAAACTCTGGTGCTGAAAAAGTTTTGTCCAAACTGTCAGCGCCACACGGAACATCGCGAAGGAAAGTGACCATCGCACTGTAGGTCCGTAGCACAATTGGCAGTGCACCGGACTCCAAATCCGGAGGTTTAGGGTTCGAGTCCCTACGGGCCTGCTGCGATGGCGCTTTCTGAAGCGAATTTCAAATCCGGCGGTACGAGACGGTCAGTGGTATGGATGCTAGCAAGCGACTGGTTAATCTCTTCTTTGTCGTGGGCGCATTGCTTGCTTGGATGATTTTCGGCAAGCTTTTTTACACTGTCTTTATGACGTGTGGCGTCCGAGACTTCCACATCCTCGGCCGTTCCTTCACCTTAAGTACTTGCCTCGGGGTCGTTGCGGCCCTGGCTGCGATCTTCTGGGCTTGGCAGAGCAAGTACCGCGTCCTCGCGCAAGAGGTTGCGGATGAGCTTGTCAAGGTCACTTGGCCGACTTGGGCGGAGACGCGCAACAATACCAAAGTTACGATTGTCACTGCTGTCATCCTGTCGTTAATTCTCTTGATTTTCGACCAGGTCTTTGGTAACCTTACGCGGTTGATCCTCGGGGGCTGATGCCTTTTGAGTGAACCCGCGGTAAGATGTCTGCCACGTTTGTGGTAGTGATAAGTGACTAATCGTCTTTGAGCCGATGGAATCCTGGAGAGGCGCAATGGAACACAAGTGGTACGTCGTTCATACCTACTCTGGATTCGAGCAACGGGTGAAGCAGACTATTGAGGAGCAGATCAAGCAGAAGGGGATGGAAGACCTCTTTGCTGAGATTCTGATTCCGAAAGAGAAGCCTGCTGAAGTACCGAAGGGCGAGCGCCGCGCTCCTGCGCGCAAGTTCTTCCCTGGCTACATCTTCGTTAAGATGGTCCTGAACGAAGACACGTGGCACCTGGTGAGCGATACGCCCAGAGTGTCTGGCTTCGTCGGTGGTGGTAAAAAAACCGGCCAGGTACACCCCATCTCTGAGGCTGAGGTCGAGCGCATTACTACAAATATGACAGAAGGTACTGTGCGCTCGGTGCCAAAGGAGACTTTCGAAGTGGGTGAGACGATCCGCGTGATCGATGGCCCCTTCGCGAGCTTCAATGGTAGGGTCGACGAGGTCAATCTCGATAAGTCCAAGCTCCGCGTTTTGGTCAGCATTTTTGGCCGTGAAACGCCAGTTGAGCTTGATTTTTCGCAGGTTGAGAAGGCGTGATTTGTTTCTCGCCTCGTTAGTTTGAGGCGAGTCTTTGGAGAGTAGCGATGGCCAAGAAAATTACCGACTACAACAAGCTGCAGTGCAAAGGCGGTCAGGCTAACCCTGCTCCGCCGGTTGGCCCTGCACTCGGTCAGCACGG
>JAZUEA010000135.1:0-15398 GCA_045639945.1 Myxococcota bacterium | reverse complement strand
GCGCCGGGTAACCTCCAGCGCCCTCGCCCGGGCAAAAAACACCTTCTTGACTCATTCCCCTTAAAAGTTGCAGAGTTAAGCGGTCGTCTGATAAGAGGAATTCAATGCGCAAATTTTGTCCAGAATGCTCGATGTATTTTGATGAAGACGCTGATGTCTGCGAGGAATGTGGTGGCGAGTTGCAGTGTGATCACTCAGTAAAAGCAAAATCTAAGAAGAAGAAAAAGCCACACAAGGTTGAGGGATACCAAGTTACAAAGAACATCTATCTATGTGATGATGGTGTATATCGATGGGTATACGAATTCGATATGCTCAGAAATCCAGTGATTTTATTTACTGTTTTAAAAGTGTTAGCGCTAAGTGCTGCGATTACATTTGCCATTGTGGCCATTGGTGTATTGCTTTCCGGAAATTATACTCATACGGAAATGTCATCTTATGATGTGAGAAATTTGAAAATCGTTGGATGTGTATTGATGGGATGCATTCTATTCTCCTATCTCTTGGTTGCTGCCAAAAAAGGCTATAAATACTGTGTGCTATTCGAAATGGATGAAGATTCCGTTAAACATACAGAACTTCCGAAATCATATAAGAAAACAGAAGTTCTCAACCAGATTACAACGCTTGTTGGTGCCATCACTGGAAATCTGAGCGCAATGGGTGCAGGCATCCTTGCTAATTCTAAGAGATTTTCTTTAAGTAACTTTCAGTCTGTTAAAAGTGTTGAAGTTCTGCGCAATTATCACACCATTAAAGTGAATGAACTTTTAGATAAAAATCAAGTTTATGCAGAGAAAGAAGATTTCGATTTTGTATTGAATTACATATTAGAGCATGTCCCAAGTGAGGTTGCTCAAAAGACTCGTCGATAACTTTTTCAATTCCGTTTGCTGAGAGTTGAGGTTGAAAGTAAGCTCTGAATACTGCTCTCGAATTTCTAACCTACTGTAATTCCATCATAATCATCGGAACTAGCTGCTTTTTGCGCGAAACAACGCCAGGTAATTCGAGAAGACCATCGAGCTTCTCTGGCGCGTCCTCTGTGAGTCTGAAGGCATTTGCAACCAACTGCTCCGCGCCTGGACCACAGCAGACAAGTGTTGTGGATTCAGTCAGAATGTTAGTAAGCATGAAAAACATCATATCGATGTGAAGCGGATCACGCATCTTCGATGCATAAGCAAGCATGCGTGGCTTCAAATCTTCTAACTCTTCAGCATCCAGCGATGTGATTTGACCCACTGCAAAGATAGATTTGCCAACTGTAAATCGCTTGAAGTCTTGATAGAAGATTTCCTGATCACTCTTACCTTTCAAATTGCTCGCAGCGGCAAACATCTTGCGAGCGTAGGTTTGAATATCAAGTTCAGCAATTTCCGCGAGTTTCAGCGCAGTGGTTTGGTCAATGGGTGTGCACGTTGGAGAGCGGAAGAGAAGTGTGTCTGAGATAATGGCACTACACAGAAGACCGGCCGTTGTTTTATCGATGGGCAGATTCAACTCTTGGAACATCTGGTAAATAATCGTTGCAGTACAGCCAAGAGGTTGATTTCTAAAGAAAACTGGCTGCATCGTCTCAATTGTCGCGAGGCGGTGGTGGTCGATGATCGAGAGAATGTCAGCCATTTCCATGCCTGGAACTGCTTGTGAGCGTTCATTGTGATCGACCAAAACGACCTTTTTTCCGTGAGCGCCGAGTAGGTTACGGCGAGAAATCATGCCAACATAGCGTTCATCTGCATCCAAAATTGGAAAATCACGGTGATGCTTACTTGCCATGATTTCACGAATATCACTCAGGAAGTCATCTTCTGTAAAAGAAATAATATTGTCGCGTCTCATAAATTGCCGAATCGGCATGGCTTGGTTGATCAGACGCGCGGTTGTGTAAGTGTCATAAGGCGTTGTAATCACTGTGCATCCGCGCTCTGTTGCAAGCTTGCGAATCGTCAGTGAAACACTTGCGCCGTCGCACACGATAATACAGCCGGCTTCCATCTCGATCGCGCAAAGCTGCGATTCATAACGGTTTCCGAGAATAACCAGATCGCCTTTTTCGATGTAATTCTCCATCATATCTGGGTTCGCCGCTGCGATAAGGACTTTACCTTCCTCAAAAATCGCATCGGGATCACCAATCATGAGCTTTGCTTCAAGTGTATCTAAAATATTGGAGTAAGGTGTCTTTGCTCGTGAAATGATGCGAGAATCATACAAGTCCATGTAAGATTTTGTGATATCGGCAATGGTAATGATGCCAATCACGCGATCATCTGCGACACATGGAAGCGTGACCACGTTCAAATCTCGCATCAGACTCCATGCTCGCTTGAGTGATAAAGTGTCATTAACGCCAGGCGTTTTGCGAATTTCAATGTCGCGCACCTGGGTTTGAACATTCTCGATCAGCTTGGGATCTTGAATACCGAAGTAGTCGAGCACGAATTGCGTTTCAGGCGCGATCGTTCCTGCACGGCACGGAATGTAATTGCTTTTCCCTTGTAATTCCTGCCACTTAGCGTAGCAAATCGCCGAGCAAATCGAGTCCGTGTCAGGATTTCTGTGACCAATTACGAGGACTTGATCTCTTATTTCTTCCATCGTTTCAGCCATTTTCGTTTCGCATCCTTTCTGCGCGCTTGTATCACGCGTCAGGCAGTGAAGCCAGATTCGTGGATTTGCGGGTTCTTTGATGTCAGCGTTTGCGTTAGGCGGTCAAGCGGATGGCCAAATCAGAGAAATTCTGAAAAATGAAATTATAAATTTTCTGCACTGTTCAGTTGAACCCCTTTTCGAAGTCCATTAGTCTCGCCGCTTGAAAGGAGTTGAGCATGAAAAAATTAACCTATTTTGATGTTGAGTGTTCCAACCAAAGCAATCACTCAATCTGCCAAGTTGGCTTATATGCTGAAGATTTTGAAACACGCGAACCCGTTCTTGAAAAGCTTTCAATTCACATCAATCCCGAAGATGGGTTTGATCCATATTGCGTACGTGTGAATCACATCTCCAAAGAATTGGTGGCGAACTGTCCTACATTTCCAGAGGTTTGGCCGACGATTGCACCCTATTTCGAAAACGCAATTGTCGTTGGATACAATGTAAAATGTGACTTGTTGGCGCTGGCGAAATCACTTCATCGCTATGGTTTTCCAGTTCCTACTTTTTATTACTACGACATGTTGACGCCGGCGAAACAGTATTTCCTGCATTGCAAGCTGGGTGAAGTCTGTGATTCGTTGGGAATTACCATGGATCAGGCGCACGATGCGTTGTCTGATGCATACGCAACGGCGGAAGTTTGCCATAAATTTGTTGATGAATATGACTGGGAATTGGGTGAACCTGGCGAATATCACTTAGAAATGAAACATTCATTTCGGCCATTTCACCCGCACAGCAAGTCGTCCAAGAGCAACACTGAGCGCAAAACATTGCCGGCAGAGCTTAAAAAAGAAGACATCGCTGAACTTACTCTCTGTCTTTCCGGTGATTTTGAGTCTGATGAGGAACACAAACGCTCGCATGTTGAAGCATTTTTAAAAACACTTGGTGCCAAAATTACAGAGCGAATGTCACATGGTGTGGATTTGCTCATCATGGGCGGGCTTGGTTCCGAAGGCTACCGAGAAGGAACGCGAGGTCGAAAACACAGAATGGCCAAGCAATTCGGCGTTCCGATCTATGAAGAAGCGCAATGCTTGTTCTTAAAAAAGTAGCATCAGAGCAGGAAAGTCTTAAGTCGCGAAAGACAGGCCACTTGAACGCGCAGACCTCAAAAAGCCTTTAATTGCCGGCGTCTTTAAGATCTTGAAAGAAACAACGACCGGTGAGCGCCTTGGAGCATTGACCCGGTTGCTGGCCGCAGCGGTAGCAGATTTCGTTCTGCAAAGGCTTGTGGTCGTAGAAATCTGTAATGTTTTGCAGCGTGGTTTCTGCGATCGATTGCAATGCGTTGCTGGTCAAGAAAGCTTGGTGGCTGGTCACAATCACATTGGGGAAGCTGAGCAAGCGCGACAAAGTGTCATCTTGAATGATTTCGCCGGACCAATCTTCAAAGAAGTAGTCATCCTCTTCTTCGTAAACGTCCAGCGCGGCGCCGCCAATTTTCTTGTCTTTTAGGGCCTGTACAAGCGCAGGGGTATCGATCAGCGCGCCACGGCCGGTGTTAATAATGACCGCGTCATCTTTCATCAGTGTGAGTGCTTTCTCATCCACAATGTGGAAAGTCTCTTTTGTAAGAGGACAGTGCAAGCTCATCACATCGCTGACGGTAAACAGTTCATCAATCGACATGTAGGTGACGTTGCGCTCTTTCGCCCAGGCTTCGTTGGGGAATGGGTCGTAAGCCACGATTTTCATGCCGAAACCGCTCAAGATGTCGCCCAAAACGCGGCCGATTTTACCGGTGCCCACGATGCCCGCGGTGAGGCCGTGCAAGTCGCGCCCCGTGAGGCCGCTCAATACAAAGTTTCCGTTGTGGGTGCGCGAGTAACTCTGCGGAATCTTTCGCGTTACGGCCAAAAGCAGCGCCGTTGCATGCTCCGCGATCGAATACGGCGAGTAAGCAGGCACGCGCACAACAGGGATCTTTTCCCACAAAGCATTCAGATCCAAGTTGTTGTAACCCGCGCAACGCATGGCGATGAGTTTGGTGCCTTGCTCAACCAGTTGCTGCGCAGTTTTTTCGTCGATCTTATCGTTCACAAATGCGCAAACAACGTCGTAACCCTTGGCGGTAGAAGCGGTTTTTGAATTCAGCTTAAAATCGAAATACTCGATGTGATAGCCGAAAGCCGCGTTGACTGCTTTAAAAGATTCCACGTCGTACGGTTTTGCATCGTACAGCGCGATAGAAATGTTTGAGTTCCTTTGGAAGTCCATCTTTCTCCTCTATGGACCGGTCAAAATTCGCGGAACTTTAACAGCAAGCGATTTCTGTGCAAGTCATCTTTTTGTGTTGATGTGTAATTTTTTGAGAAGAACTGAAAAAATATAAGATTGTTAGATGTAGCGTCCCGTGATGCTCTGCGAATTTGACTTAATTTCCGCAGGTGTGCCGCATGCTACGATTCGGCCGCCTTCTTCGCCGCCGCCTGGACCCATATCAATGATGTAATCCGCGTTTCGAATCATATCTAAGTCGTGTTCAATCACGATGACGGTTGCGCCGTTTTGAATCAGACTTTCAAAGACTTCGATCAAGCTTTTAACATCTTTTGGATGTAATCCAATGGTGGGTTCATCAAAGACAAATATACTACTTTGCTGTGATTTACCCATTTCAGAAGCCAGTTTGAGCCGTTGGGCTTCACCACCGGAGAGACTGGGCGTGGCTTCACCCAATGTCAAATAACCCAAGCCAAGATCTGATAATGTGCGCAATCTTGAATACACACTTTTTAGATCTTCGCATGCTTTCATGGCTTCGTTTACATCCATTGCCATTAATTCAGGCAGCGAATCGGTCTTTCCAGCCTTATTTTTGCGAACAAAAAGCTGTGCTCGCTTGCTGTAGCGGCTGCCGCGGCATTCGGGACAGTCGATTTCCACATCGGGCAAGAATTGAACGTCCAGGCTAATGCTGCCGGTGCCGTCACAAAGGGCGCAACGCAAGTCTCCGGTATTGTAAGAGAAATCGCCGGCTTTCACGTTCGCCGCTTTGGCGCTTTCGGTCTTGGCAAAGGCTTTTCGCAGTTCGTCGTGCACGTTTGCGTAGGTGGCAACGGTTGATCGCACATTAATGCCAATCGGTGTGGCATCGATGAGCTTGATCTGAGAAATGCCCGGCGCTTCAACGCTTTTAATGTGAGAAGGTAACTTTCTGCCTTCTAAGTGTGCTTCTAAGGCAGGAATAAGGCTTTCCAAAATGAGAGTGGTCTTACCTGAGCCAGAAACACCAGTGATGACTGTTAAGCGACCTTTGGGGATTTCAACAGATAAGGGCTTGACTGTGTGAATTGCGTTGGTGGCTAAGCGAATTGTGCCGGCTTTAAAAATGCTGTCTTTTTCAGGTGTTGCGCGATAGTGCGTTGGCGCAGCGCCGGTTAAGTAAGGACCAATAATGGATTCACGCTGGTGCATGACATCGCTTAATACACCTTGAGTGAGGATTTGGCCGCCTTGCGCGCCGGCTTTGGGACCAAGCTCCACCAAGTAATCGGCTTCTGAAAGAATCTGTGTATCGTGGTCGACCAAAATAACAGAGTTGCCATCTGCAACCAGATCATGCATCACGCCATTTAAACCAATAATATTCGAAGGATGCAGACCAATCGAGGGCTCATCTAATACATACAATACACCGGTTGTGCGATTTCGAACGGCGCGAGCAAGCTGCATGCGTTGCCGCTCTCCGGTGGAAAGCGTTGAAGCGGCACGGTCCAGCGTAAGGTAACCCAAACCCAGATCCATCAGTCTTTTGGCTGCGGAGTGAAAACTATCACAGATCGAATGAGCCATGGGTCGCATCTCTTCGGGGAGTGAATCCGGCACCGCGCGAACCCATTCATTCAATTCGGTCAATGTAAACTGACACGCCTGATCAAGCGTAATTCCTTGTAATTTTGACGATCTGGCGCGCGCTGAAAGTCTTGAGCCATGACACTCTGGACACAGATCTTCTTTTAAAAACTTCTCAACACGCTTCATGCCTTTTTCGTCTTTGACTTTGGCGAGCGCGTTTTCGACCGTGTAATTTGCGTTGTAATAAGTGAAATCGAGTTCGCCCGCCTGATTTGTATTCTTGGAGTGATAAAAGATGCGTTTCTTTTCAGCGGGACCATGTAAAACGATTTCTTTCTCTTTCTCTGTTAAATCACAGTACGGAACATCAGTTCGAACACCCATTTCTCGACAAACATCGATCATGAGGGACCACATCAGAGAATTCCACGGCGCCACAGCACCTTGATCGAGTGTGAGTGACTCATCGGGAATGAGAGCGGATTGATCAACCGTGCGAACCGTGCCGGTTCCTGTGCATTTTTCGCAGGCACCTTGACTGTTAAAAGCTAATTCTTCGGCAGATGGTCCATAAAAATGGGTTCCACATGCGTTGCAAATCAGTTCTTTGCCAGATGCAACACTTAAGGTGGGTTCAATGTAGTGACCATTCGGGCATCTGTGTTGAGCAAGTCGTGAATACATTAATCGCAATGCATTCAACAGTTCGGTGCCGGTGCCAAAAGTGCTGCGAATTCCAGGAACTCCGGGCCTTTGGTGCAACGCCAGCGCGGCCGGCACGTAGCGAACTTCGTCTACATCTGCTGCACCTGCATAGGTCATGCGTCTTCTGGTGTATGTTGAAAGTGATTCTAAGTATCTTCTGGAGCCTTCAGCATACAAAACACCCAATGCAAGTGATGATTTGCCACTTCCTGAAACGCCGGCGATGCCTACGATCTGATGGAGCGGAATGTCGACATCAATGTTTTTGAGGTTGTGCACGCGAGCGCCGCGCACTTCGATTTTGGTTGGTGTGTTCTGCATGAAAGCGCCTTTGCGCTGATTTGTGAGAAGGGGATTAGATATCGAAATTGATATCCGGCTCTTTGTCAGCCTTGGAGCCACGGCTGAGGCGTTGCGCGACCGAAACGCGTGCTTTTTCAATGATTTGATTGAGCTGTGCAATCGCATCAATGGCGTTCTGATCGTGGAACACTTCATCCATCACTTCTAAGTGTTTCTTGAGTGTGTTCCAACTATTGATCAGCGTTAAGCGCGCTTGCTTTGTAACACCCAACGCGCGGCTGGTGGTGATTTCCGTGTCTGTCTGCATCGCCGCGCGCACGTGATCAACGGCTTCGTGCAGGTAGGTGACCCAGTTATCCATCCCACATTCAGCAAGAATGGTGGCATCAATCTGATCCAACTTGCTCAAAAGAGTATCCAAAATGCCATATTCTTGGTTGTATGACATTGCAGTGGGATTGGGATACTGATCAAACACATTCTGAACCACTTGGGCAGCCTCGCGAATGGCTTCACTTGGGTGGTTGGCCTGCGCCTTCAGCATGTAGGTGGCACCCATGTAGATGCTGTCCGCCTGCGAGTCGGCCTTGGCGACCGTGCCCATTTCAGGCTTATTCACGCCGAGCGCCTCTTCGTACTTGGCAAACGAATCGCGAAAATCTTTTGTGATTTCCGAGTTCTCGCCAAAGTTAGCCGCCAGCGAAATGATGATTCGCTTAAAGAAGCCGCGCACTTCTTGGTTGCGGAGTTGATGGTAAGGACCGTTGTTGATCGACATTTTTGCTCCTTTCGGGGTGCGATTTTTTTACAGGGAGCTTGGGGGTGGTGCAAGTCTTATGTCTTTTTTTTGTGCGATCGCATCATTTTTTGGGGAAATGACATCTTGACGGCCTAATGGCGCGTCCCGGTTAGGGAATATGCATTTTTCGTGCCAACTTTTGCGTCCCATTTTGGGGAAACTGCATTTGTCTCGTCAAATGCCGCGTTCCATTTTGGGGAAACTGCATTTGCCTCGGCAAATGGCGCGTCCCGTTTGGGGACGAAGCATTTTTGTTTCAGAATGCTACAATCTGTAAGCCGGAAATGGCGTCCAGATACACGGGTGGCGCGTCCCGTTTGGGGACGAAGCATTTTTGTTTCAGAATGCTGCAATCTGTAGGGCGGAGACGGCTTCCAGATACACAAATGGATCGTCCGCGTTACAAAATGTTCCATTTGTGTTACAAAGTGCAGTTTCCCCATTTTGAAGCGGCGGGAAAACCAGGTTTGAAGCGCTTTTTCTGGCTTAAACGCTGCGTTCGGCGTTTTGAAAAGGGCTTTCGCAGCCGTTACTTTTTGAAAACCAAGTAGTACTGGTACGGCAAAAGCCCCTCGACCTCGTGGTCAAAGCGAAGACCGGCCTTGGCGGCGATTTCCTTGAGGCGCTCGGGCGCAATGCGGTGTTCCTCGGGCGGGCCGCTCGGAATGTCGCCTTTTTTGAACTCGATCATGTGAAATGCGGCGCCCTCGGGGAGTTGCTTGGTAATGCCAGCCATCCATTGTTCAGGCTCGGCGATGTGATGCATCACATCACACATGAATACAAGATCAATGGCTTCTGGCACTTCGGGGGCGGTCTGTGAGATGAGACGCACTTCAATGTTTTCAATGCCTTTACTCATGGCCGTGTGATGGATGTGTCGAATCATCTCCGGCTCGACATCGCCTGCAAATACGCGGCCTGTCGTGAGTTTTTGGGACATTGGAAATGTGAAGTAACCCGATCCGGCGCCGATGTCGAAGATGCGTTCACTGCCTGTAAGTGCCATGGATTCAACGACTTCTTCAGGCTTCTGCCAGATTTTGCGATCTTCGCGCTCAAGAAACTGAATGTATTTTTCAGTCTCTTCAAAAGGCTTCATCTTGGTTGGATCGAGGCCCGCTTTGTGGAGCGGGCAATCGATCGGCGGATTCGCGTGCGGATTGGCAGTGAGATTTTCAACCGCTTGATTTTCAACTGCTTTTTCTGCGTTGGCCGTTTCCGCAGCTTGATCTGTTTTTTGCGACTGCGAACAGCCCGCCAAAAGGAGAATCAATGACAGATAAATAGAATTCTGATACATCGTTACGCCCTTGAAATACTTCGCATGACTTCTACAAAGCTGATGCCATGTTTGCGAGACAGGCTGCGAACATCTTCGTATTCGGGATACAAGCGCCGTTCACCGTTGAGATCGACCTCTTTGCAGCGCAAGTTACCCCATTTTGTTGTGATTTCGCAGGTTCGGCGCGGCAAAACGGTGCGTTCCATTTGAATGCGGCGAATGCCAATGGTGGTGGAATGCTTAAAAATAAGTGATTCGAGCGTTGAAATATCACTCTTTTTACAGATGACTTGCAGAAGAAACGCTGGGCGATTTTTCTTCATAAAGCAGGGAATGACGGTCACATCGCGCGCGCCGTTTTCGAACAAGAGCTCTTGCAGGAATCCCATATTTTCGCCGGTGCAGTCATCAATATTACACTCAAGCTTTGTGATCGTATCACTCAAAGTATTGGTTTCGATCAGCATGGCGCGCAGAATGCTGGGCGTTTGATAGGTTCGTTTGCCCGCTCCTTGGCCAATTTGAGTGATTTTCATGCAAGCAGGACGCTCAAAAATGGGATCGAGAGAGGCCAAAATGGCTGCACCGGTGGGTGTAATCAGTTCAGCATGCTCATTTTTAATCGAAACTGGGATGCCATATGCGCAGAGAATGTTGGCAACGGCGGGCACTGGAATGCTGAGTTCGCCATGTGCGCAATGAATGGTTCCGCAGCCTTCTGACAGATTCGCAACGTAGGTTTCTGTGACTTTTAAGTCATCTAAACAGACTGCGGCACTGATAATGTCTACAATTGAGTCCAGCGCACCCACTTCATGAAAGTGAACTTCACTCTTGGGAGTATTGTGAGCCTTGCTTTCTGCATCTGCGAGAATGTCAAAGATGCGTTTCGCCCGCGTCCGCGCACCTTCTGTCATTTCTGTGTGATCGATCAGCTCAAGTATATCACTTAAATGGCGATGTTCATGGTGATGATGGTGTTCATGTGTGTGTTCATGCTCATGATGATGGTGCTCATGAGTGTGTTCATGCTCATGATGATGGTGTTCATGTGTGTGTTCATGCTCATGAGTGTGTTCACCAAACAAATAAGCCATATCGTGATCGTGGTTATCTTCGTCCAAGATCACATTGAAATCACAACAAGCGATGCCGTTCTTTTTAACGGTTGTGATTTCAGTACGAAAGCCATGCGCTGGAATCGATTTGAGCACATTTTCCAACACTTCGCGGCTTGCGCCTGCATCTAAGAGTGCGGCAACTGTCATGTCGCCACTGATGCCTGTATTACAATCGAGATAGAGCGTTGTCATTTTTTACCTACTTGCAAGCCTGTTGATCTGTGTTGCGGAGTATGCAGCGCCAAAGCCATTGTCGATGTTGACGACGCTGATGCCATTGCCGCAGGAATTGAGCATTGCGAGCAAAGTTGTGATGCCGCCTAGGTTTGCGCCATAGCCCACGCTGGTGGGAACGGCGATGATGGGCACGGCGACCAAGCCACCTAACACAGAGACCAAGGCACCTTCCATGCCTGCGACTGCGATGACAACATTGGCTTTTTGCAATGCTTCAACGTGTGAAAGGATGCGATGAAGACCCGTGACACCGCAGTCATAGAATCGCTCGACGTGTCCGCCCCAAAATTCAGCGCAGATCGCAGCTTCCTCGGAAACAAAGGCATCTGCTGTGCCTGCGGACACAACGGCGATGTGACCAATGGGGTTGGGCGCTGTGTCTTGAAGTGTGATGAGTCGCGGAACTTTGTGATATTTTGCGTTTGGAAATGCTTCGCAAATCACTTGTGCTTGTCGCTCTGAAGCGCGCGTGCCCAATACTTCGCCGTGTTTGCTGTAAAGCGTTTGGAAGATTTGAACCAAGTGATCTTCGTTTTTGTTTTGACAGAACACGACTTCGGAAAATCCGGTTCTGCGCGCTCGATCGGTGTCGAGTTTGGCAAATCCAAGGTCGACGAACCCATCATTCATTGAATCACCTCATTCATCGAACCCATTCGATACTCCTTGAGATCGAGTGCCACGTAGTCAAAGCCAAGTGATTTGAGTGTGTTCAAAATCTCTTCACGATGTGCGAACGCCACTTCCATTTCACAGGCAGACACTTCGATGCGCGCCAATTTCTGATGCATTCGAACACGCAGCTGTTGCTTTAAAAAGGTGTGCAAATACGTTTCTGCGCGGTCGATTTGCGAGAGCTTTTCGAGCGTAATGGCTTCTCCGTAGGCGATTCGACTGGCTAAACACGCTGCAGAGGGCTTTTTCCACGTGGGAAGACCCATTTCTTGCGATAACTGTCGAATTTCAGCCTTTTGCAATCCAACTGCCCGAAGTGGCGACAGAATCTGCAGTTCTTTCAGCGCTCTCATGCCAGGTCGGTAGTCATTTTCGTCGTCTTTATTACTGCCATCTAACAGGTTGTAGAGTCCAACCTGCGCTGCGGCTTGCTTCATTTCACTAAAGATCTGTCGCTTGCAGTAATAACAGCGATCGGGCGGATTCGAGATGAACACATCATTTTGGCTGGGATCGAAATGCAAAAGATGCAGCGGAATTTTTTGAGAATCACAAAAACGCTGTAATTCCGCGACGTCTTGCGCCGGCATCAGTGGCGAAATCACGCTGAATGCCTGCGCTTTGTCACCGAGCAATTGATGCGCCACGGCGAGCAGAAAGGTGGAATCCACGCCAGCAGAAAATGCGACCGCCACGGATTCGAGTTCTGTGAGAAGTTTTTTGAGCTTCTCAAGCTTTTCGTGCGCCGTCGCTGTGTGATTCGCGACTTCGTCTGTGTTTCTCATGCTGCCTCTCGTGCGAAAAACCGCGCGATTTTTAAAAACGACCTTCAGAAGTTCAAGTGAAATTCCATGGAAGCCGCCCAAAGCGCGTGCGGAAAGAGGGAAGGGAAAATCTTTAAGATTTTGAAGTTATTTTTATCAGTGCTTGAAGGCTGAGAATCTCGCTGAATGAGTTTTTGCGGAATTTTTTGTTTTTGAGCTGTGTTTGCGCTGCGTTTCTTTGAAAATCGGCGACTTTTTGCGGTGAAATCGAGACTTTTTGGGGAAAAGTTCGCGATTAAACTCAAATGTCAGAAACTTGCGCATTTACACCTACATTGGTATTCGTCAGCACCCTCATTGTGGGTAGGTGAGCGATGGACGGTCCTGAGATTTTTGGTGCGTACACGCTACTTCGGCGCATTGCGACCGGTGGCACGGCGGAGATTTACCTGGCGCGTCGGCATGGCGTTGAGGGCTTCGTTCGTCACCTGGCGATTAAGCGAATTCTGCCGCATTGCGCGCAAAATGAGGGATTTATTCGGCTTTTGACCGATGAGGCAAAGCTGGCGGCGCACCTGCATCACGGCCACATCATCGAAATTCACGAAGTGGGTTTTGAGGCAGAGCAGGCGTACATCGCCATGGAGTACTTGCCGGGCACGGATTTGGGGCGCTTGCTTAAGGCGGCCAAACGGCGTCGGCGCAGGATTTTGCTTTGCCACGATGTGCGCGAGGTGCGTGATCCGCTCATTGAGGCGCTGTCGACTTTGCCGGTGGATTTGTGCTTGGCGGGTTCGCCCAAAGAGGCGCTGGCGGTTTCGAAAGAAGGCCCGATCGATTTGGCGATCATTCGCAATTCGATGTGCGCGCCGTCGCATGATCCGCTGATTTTGGCGCTTCAAAGCGAGCATCCGGAATTGTTGCGCACGATTTTGTTGCGCTCGGAACCAGGACTAAAGCGCGGCATTTACAATTTAATGGTGCCGGAATCGCGTCCTGAAAAAGTGCTGGCGGTGGTTTGCGCCTGCTTGCGACCGATTTTCCCATTTGAGTTGACGTTGCAGGTGATTCGCGCGGTGGCGGATGCGCTGGCGTACGCGCACACGGCTCGCGATTTTGAAAACAAGCCGCTGAACATCGTGCACCGCGATGTGGGCCCGAACAACGTGCTGGTGTCGGTTTCGGGTTTGGTCAAGCTGGTCGATTTCGGCATTGCCAAAGCGGAAATTTCGCACCGCGACCGCGAGCAGGGACGTTTGCAGGGCACTTTTGCCTACATGAGTCCGGAGCAATGCCGCGGCAAGGATGCGAGCGCGCAATCAGACCTTTTCTCTTTGGGGACGCTGTTTTACACGCTGCTGGCGGGTGCGAATCCGTTTGAAGGCGAGTCGCACTTTGCCACGATGGCGGCCATTAAAGAGGACGATCCGGCAATGCTTGATCAGTCGGTGCCTGGTTTGCCGACGGCGTTGCAAAATATTATGGATCGGCTGCTCGCCAAAAATCCGGAGGACCGATTCGCTTCGTCTGAGGAATTCCTCTCGGCTTTCGAGACATTCCTGCGCCAAGAGCGCGTGAACTTGAGTCCGCGTCGCTTGGCCGGTTTCATGTCGGTGGTTTATTCGCCGGATGAATTGAAGGCGTTTGGCGTGAACGACACCGGCTACGATGATGAACCACAGCCGCTTTCGCCTCAAAAGACGCCAGTTTTGTACGCTGCGCCGGTTTTGCTGCCGCCGCAAGAGTCGCATTTTGAGTTGCCGCCGGATGCGTCGATGTCAAGCACCGCGCCTTATCGCGTGATGCGGCACTTGCACCGCGACTTGCCCAAGCCCGCTGAAATTTCGCCAGTCATTTTGAAGGAGGCAGAGGATTTTGCGCCGCCTTCTCGTGTGAGCAGACGTTACTCTTTGTTGTGGTACGTGGTGTTGGCGTTGGTGTCTGCAACAATGGCTGCGCTTTTGGCCAAATTGGCGCTGCTCATTTTTTAATCGCTGCTTTTTTTGAGGGCGAGCAACTTTCTCAACTTGCGCCGATGCGCCAGGCAAGGGGAGCGTTGTATTTTGCGTTTGCGCTTGTGCTCAAAACGGCGATTTTTGGTGCATATATAATATAGTCATTTTTGCATGATATGTTTTGTGCTCTTGTGTTGAGTAACTTCTCAAAATAATTGCTCTTATTCCGAATTGAAGAGCGATTTTGAACGCGCAACTTTTCGAGCTGTTGAGCCTGTCAATTTGAGCTCGAAGAAAAAAATGAAAATTTTTTCAAAAAAATTTCACACCTGGCGTTGACAGAAAAAGGGGGGTGCTTAACTTCCCGCGCGTTCAACAACGAGTACAGGTTTTCGGAGGAATTATGGCTAAGATCATCGGCATCGACTTAGGTACTACCAACTCTTGCGTCGCAGTGATGGAGGGCGGTGAGCCCAAGGTTATCCAGAACGAAGAAGGCGCTCGCACCACTCCGTCTGTTGTGGCTTGGGACAAGCAGGGCGAAGTTCTCGTTGGTCAGGTTGCTCGTCGTCAGTCGATCACCAACCCCGATCGCACCTTCTTCAGCGTTAAGCGTTTCATGGGTCGCCGTTACAGCGAATCCAGCGAAGACATTCGCCGCGTGCCTTACGAAGTCAAGGAAGGCTCGAACGGTGGTGTCGAGTTCCAGTGTGGCGATCGTCGCCTGACTCCGCCTGAGATTTCCGCCAAGGTTTTGCAGAAGTTGAAGCACGCTGCTGAAACCTACTTGGGCGAAACGGTTGACTCTGCCGTTATCACCGTTCCTGCATACTTCAACGATGCTCAGCGCCAGGCCACCAAGGACGCCGGCAAGATGGCCGGTTTGGACGTGAAGCGTATCGTCAACGAGCCGACGGCCGCCGCTTTGGCTTACGGTCTGGACAAGAAGGAAGACGAAGTCATCGCCGTTTACGACTTGGGCGGTGGTACGTTCGATATCTCCTTGCTCGAAGTCAGCGCGAACGTGGTCGAGGTGATTTCGACCAACGGTGACACGCTCCTCGGTGGTGATGACTTTGACCA
>JAZUEA010000134.1:0-5455 GCA_045639945.1 Myxococcota bacterium | reverse complement strand
AACGCTCATAACTCTCTTCGTACTCTTCTTCTTGCCGCTCTCGCGGTTGGCGCTTGTGGTTGCGACGAAATCGTCAGCGCGCTCGGTCTCGAAACCGGCGCTCGTCAGCTTTCCGACTCCGACGCTTTCACCCACCTTCGTTCGAATTACCAGGCCGCTCCGAAAACCGATTTGAATTCTGTCCGCGCCGTGATCGACGAGCAGGTTGATCAGAAGATCGCCAAGAAGGGCCGTCGTAAGGCTTCCGAACAGAGCGAAGAAGTTATCGATTTGAAGCGCAGCCTCATTCACGCGCGTAAAACCATCGATACCTCCAGCTTCTCGATGATTCCTGCTGAAGAAATCTCGGCTTGGCGCGAATCTCAGCAGGGCAAAAAAGCCACTTGCTCGAATCCCTACTCGATCGACAAGAGCAAGCTCAAGAGCAGCGACTACCTCATTCCCAACGCCGACAAGATTCCGGTTCGTGACCAGGGTGGTCGTGGCACGTGCGCTGCGTTTGCGGGCACCGGTACTGTTGAATACGCCGCGTTGAATGGTCCGTCGGCTGGCTTGCCCACGTTGGATCTCTCTGAACAGCGCTTCTACTACATTTCTAAGCCTGAATGTCAGAAGACCGGTTGCGTGCGTTCGCAGTCCGAAGGCTCTTGGTATGGCTCTGGTTTCGATGAGTCCGCCGCCGCTTCGAGCTTGGACATTCCGCTTGAGACAGACTGCCCGTACGTTTCTGCCGCCAGCGACAACGATTTGCAGGTTCCGCAAAAGAACAGCTGCGGCAACGGTTCTGCCAAAGTTCAGTCAAACGGTGTTGAGTACTGGTGTGGCTTCGACGGCTTGGTCGATTTGCTTAACCGTGGTTACGCGGTTCCGTTCGGCAGCATCTTGACCGACAACTGGTACAACTCCAACGGTGTCATCACCAAGTCTGGCATCGGCAATGGTGAACTCGATAGGCACGCCGGCGGTCACGCTTACTTGATCGTTGGTTACCGCACCAAGGGCATTCCGGACAGTGAAGGCGGCGTTTGCTTCATGGTCAAGAACTCTTGGGGCACTGGTTGGGGCGTCAACGGTTACGCTTGCCAGACCTTGGAATGGATGAAGGCCGCCGACAAGTCTTCCAACGGTTTCGGTTTGCTCGGTACGTCGAACCCGATCGTCACCGGTGTTGATGTTGCTGCCAGCTTGAAGGGCAAAGAACTTCCCGAAGACAACAAGGACACTGAAGAAGAAGTTTCTACCGACGTGACGCCTGACAACGGCAGCGACGATGGACTTCCGCCGATCGAAGAAGATGTTGAGCCGCCGAAGACCGTTCCGGAAGAGAGCGATTACAGCGATGTCAACTTGCTCGGCTCTACCGAAAAGTACCTTCGCGCGCAGTCCGCTGAATTGGATGGCAAGCTGTTCATCCGCGGCGAACTTTTGAAGGACGCGGGTTACACCACGGCCGTGGTTGTCGATAAGAAGGGCAAGAAGCTCTACTACGATGGCGATGAGGTCGGTAAGGTAACGTCGGATGCCATCACGCTCTGCGCGGGCGAATGGGCGCACCTCTGCTCCCTTCGTTACAAGGAGAGCAGCAAGAAGATGTACATCCAGTTCCGTGATGACGATCTTCGTAACGTGAAGCCCGAAGAAACCACCGCCGACAAGGGTGAGTGGTACGACGTTGACTTCGGCACCGGCGCTTACGGCGTTTTCGTTCCGAAGGCCGAAGATGCGTTGGTCGATTTGCTTTTGGATCCCAAGGTTTACGTTAAGTTGGGTACGTCCGAGGCCTCTCGTCTTTCGTTGCGCGCCACCGCTTGGAATAAGCTCGACATCCGCCTGCAGGGTGAAGCCGTTGGCGAGTTGAACCTCACTTCGCCCATGGATTCCAGCCTCTGCTCCGGCAACTTCGCGAAAACCTGCGAAATCATCGGCCGCGATCGTCTCCACATCTTCCCGAGCAACGAAAAGTAATTCGCGCTCGTCCTCCCTCATAACTCCTTTTTAACTCTCATTTCTCATCTCTTTTCCGCACTTTTCCGCGCTTGATTTGCCTTTTGCAGCTCGCTACTTTGACTCGTTTTCTGCAAAAGGTGAGCGATGCGAATCGATACGCAAGTGAAGCGGGTTGTGATCTATCGCAACGGGGCTTTGGTGACGCGTCATGCTTTGGCGACGGGCGATGTTGAGGTTTGGCCGCTGCCGTTAACTTACAACGCCGAGAGTTTGCGTGTGCGCGTGAGTTCTGGGCGAGTGAGTGATGTTCGTGAACTTTGTCGTTTGGAACACGAAGGCGAATATTGCTCAAAAGACGCGCTGAAAGAATCGCTCGAACGGCAACAGGTTGAAATTAAACAAAAAATCGAAGCCGCTGAAGCCAAGAAAGCGTTTTACTCCAGCTTTTTTGAAGACTTGCCGGATGCGGAATTGGGCGGTAAGCGGCCGAATGCTGTGGATTTAGCAAAGAGTCACGCTGTTTGTTTTGAGCGTTTAGACGAGCTCGACGCTGAAGAGTTGGCGCTCGAAGAACAGCTGCAAAATTGCGCACAAAAGTTGGAGGCGCTGGAGGAAGGTCCAGTTGCGCATGCGTATCGCGGATTATCGCTGCACATCGAAGCGCCGTCGCCGGTTGAGTTGGAAATCGAGTATTTCGTTGAGGCTGCTCGATTTGTGCCGTGTTATGCGCTGTCGCTGGAAGGCGATCTCGTTCGATTGAAGATGCAGGCGCAAATTGCGCAAGCCACGGGCGAGGATTGGCGCGGTGCGCAGCTCTCGGTTTCGACGCGTTCGCTCGATTTTGCAACGGTCGTGCCGGAATTGCAGTCGTGGCGAATTGGCGTGGCGCAACCAGCTCCGAAACCTGCGTATCGTCCGTTACCTTCGGATTTTGAACAGCTTTTCCCTGAAATCGAAAAAGACGAACCTGCCGAGTTTTCGGGAACGCCGCGGCGAAATCTCATGGCCGCGCGAAACGGCGATCGAATGCTTCAGGTTGAGGCAATGGCCGGAGTTGGGGCGGCTCCAATGGCAATGTCGATGCCGATGCCGATGCCGATGGCGATGGCGATGCCACGGACTGAGCCGAGATTAAAAAAGATGGCTCGCTCAGCAAGAGGCGCTGCGCGCTCTTGTGAATGTGAGGAAATGTGCGTTGCGGAATCGTGCGTTGAGGATTCGTGCGATGAAATCAGTGCACCGTCGCCGAAAAAATCCCAGCGAGCGCCGCATCACGCCTGGTTGCGCTTGAAAGGTTTCGACGAACCTGGTCGCGGCACGCTGGTTCAGGTCAATCCCGAAGAGCACTTGGCGAGTTTGTTGGATCACCGTGAAGTGGACGACGTGGAGGCGATTCGAGCGGCGGTTGCGTCGTTGAAAGAGGCTCAGCGGCGTTTGGAATCGCTGACAAAGCCTGCGGGCACAACGGTTCCGTGCGGTGGTTTCGCGATTTACAGTGCCGACGGTCCGCGCGATTGCCCGGCGGATGGCGCGTGGCATCATGTTGATTTGTTTGAGGAATCGTGTGTGGGCACGTTCCACGACCGCGCGGTTCCCAAGGTTGCAAACGATTTTTATCGTTACTGTGAAATTTCGCTGCCCGGTCGACCGCTGCCTAAAGGTCCCATGTCCATCACGATCGATGGCGCGTTCGTGGCCACATCTACGCTGGAGCAAAAAGGTGTTGGCGGAAAGTACGCGCAGAATTTGGGGCTTGATTCGGCTGTTCGCGTGGTCGAGCGCACGTCTCGTGTGCAGCAGCAAGATCGCGGTTTGTTAAGTGCGCAAACCGAAATCGACACAACGGTGACGTTGCGAGTTCGTTCCGGGCGCCGTGAAGCTGTGCCGACGCAAATCTTTGAGCGAATTCCAGTCGGAAACGAGGAAGGCCTTGAAATTACACTGCTTTCTTCTTCGGTGCCGGTTGCGCAAAAGGATCGTGGTCCGTACGGCGACTTTGTGGCAGGCGCAATGCGCTTTGATGTGACGTTGCCGCCGGGCGAAGTTGTGACGATTGAATTCAGCTATCGCATGAAATTCCCTGCAAAGAACGAGGTCGTGGGAGGAAATCGCCGTGATTGAACAACGCATGTATGTGCCGGTTTGTGAGGCGCTTCTTTTTGAAGATCGCGTTGAAGTGCGGCGAACTGTTGAGGTTGATGTAGGTGAAGGTGGGCTTTGTCTTTACATGGAAGATCTGCCGGCGCTGACGCATCCGTCGCGATTGCGTGTTCAGATTGAAGATCGCTCAGGCTCGGCGGAGTTGGTCGAGCTCGATTTGGAGCGTCCCAAATCCAAGCGTGTTGTGTCGGCTGATTTGCAGGCGCTGGAGCGCGCGCTTGCTCGTGCGGAAGTGCAACTTTCGAGGCGTCAAGACGAGTTGATGGCGGTAAACGAGACGCTTCAGTCGTACTCGGAACACGCAAAAATGGCGGTTTGGCTAAATCGCGAATCGCTTAAAATTGAAGAATTTCAAGAACTTGAATCGTTGTACAACAGTGCGCTAGCTCGAAAGCTGGCCGCGGTTGAAGCTCGCGATGAGGCTCAAGAAGCACTTGATAAAGCTCAAAGTGAGCAGCTCGAAAAAATAGAGAAAACGCCTCAAAAATGCGTCGCGCGGTTGAGGCTTAAAACGCTGCGTGCCGGCCTGGTTGATGTTTGTTTGATTTCCGTGATGCCGTGTGCGCTTTGGCGTCCTGCGCATGAAGCGATGCTTTCGCAAAATGCGGTGCGCTGGTCTACGGAAGGCACGATTTGGCAAAACACCGGCGAGGATTGGCACAATGTCAAATTGCGTCTTTCCACGGCGAGACCCAGCGCGGGGGCGGAAATTCCCCAACTTGAAAGTGACCACATCGCGTTGCGCGCGAAAGCGGACAAGCATTCGGTCAAACTCGAAAGTCGTCGCGAAGACGTTTCGAAAGACAGTGGCGAGCCAGCGCTTCAAGGCGTGTACGATGGCGGCGAAGTTCGTTTGTTCGAAATCGCGGGTGTACACGATGTGCCGTCGAATGGCATGCCGCGTCGGTTTTCGATTGGCGGTTTTGAGAGCGAGGCCAAAGTTGCGCTCGCAGCGCTTCCGGAGTGTTCGAATCAGGTGACAACGGTGGCGACGTTCGCGAATCGTGGTGCGGGTCCGCTTTTGGCTGGTCCTGTGGCGCTTTATCGCGACGGCTCGTTGGTGGGACAGAGTGAAATTCCGTACATCGAAGTGGGCGAGCCGTTCGAGTTGAGCTTTGGCCGCGACGATCGATTTGCGATGGAGATGCGCCGCACGCGTAAAATCGAAGAGCGAGTGTTGCAGAAAAATCGCACGCATTTCGTTCGCGAAATCGATTTGTACAATTTGAGTGAACAGCCGGCCGAGTTGGAATTGCGTTTAAGCATGCCGCAGAGCGAGTTCCAAGGTTTGACAGTGGTGCGCTCAACCGAACACACAACGCCAAATTGCCCCGAGGCCGATAAAAAC
>JAZUEA010000133.1:0-5335 GCA_045639945.1 Myxococcota bacterium | reverse complement strand
CAACTACATTCAGAAATTCAAAGACCACAAGATTAAGAACCAGAAAGACGGCTTCGCACTTTGGGCCCACTATTACGATCCGCACGATCCCTACTTTGAAGTGCCAAACCACCAGGCCAAGAACTCGAGCGATGAAGCGCGATACGAAGCCATCCTGAGCTACGTAGACGACCACTTGGCGCGCCTGTTTGATGAACTCGAGAAAATGGGATTGATGGACGAGACCGTGATTGTGATCACCGGCGACCACGGCGATGAATTCGAAGATCACGGCCACCGCTTCCACGGCCGCACGCTCTACGAAGAAACAACGCACGTGCCGCTCATTTGGCACATTCCCGGCGCAGAGCCGCGCAGCCTCTCCACCCCCATTGGACACATGGAAGTTGCGCCCACGCTCACCGAACTCTTTGGATTCGAGCACGAAAACGTGCATCAAGGTCGCAGCCGCTTAAAAGAACTCTTAACCGGCGAAGCACCGAGCGAACACCCCGTGTTCTTTGAGGTTTTACCGGACTCCAACTACAACCATCACCAGGTCGGCATGCGGTGGCAAAACTACAAAGTGATCTATCGCATCGACGAAAACGTGAAGGAACTCTACGACTTAGCGACCGATCCGGGCGAACAGCGCAATCTCTACGGCGTGGACGATCGCACCGCTGAGCTTGCCCCCATTCTCATGCGGTACGTGGATCAACACATCAGCGACGTGTCCAAAAACAAAACGCGCGCGAACATTCCCCGAGAGATGCTTCGAAAGTAAAAAATCCTCGCTTTTCCGCACCCTTACAAACGCACTTTCTGTTTAAGACACAAAAAATCAAAAGCCTTCAACGCGCAGTTTCTTTTGGGAAATCGCAGAACCGCTTGATTCAATGAAAGAATCACCACTCAAAAATCCAAAAGAGGCTGCGTAAAAAGTGAAAAAGACAGCTTTAAAAAGACAAACAACACTTTGAAGACTGCCTTTTTCAGATTTTTTTGTCCTTAAAAGCACCCTTCAGCTGCAAAAAAACAACAGTTGAACCATAAAACGCACTTTTCATTTTTATCTACTCGCATTCCTAAATTCCCTCTGCTACCGTCTGCGCGCCTTCGCTGGTCAGCGAGGCAGTTCCTAACTCCATCAATACGGGGACGCTGTCCCCACAACGAGGTGTGTATGAGCAGTCCGTCTTTTAACCCCTTCGAGATGGCTCAAAAGCAGTTTGATCACGTCGCCGAGATTCTTGAACTCGACGATGCTCAGCGTGCGCTTCTCCGCGTTCCCTCTCGTGAGTTCCACTTTACCATCCCCGTCCGCATGGATGATGGCTCCATCAAGGTTTTCCAGGGCTTCCGCATTCAGCACAACGACGCGCGTGGTCCGTGCAAGGGCGGCATCCGCTTCCACCCCAACGAGACAGTCGACACCGTCCGCGCTCTCGCCATGTGGATGAGCTGGAAATGCGCCGTCGTCGACATTCCGTTGGGCGGTGGTAAGGGCGGCATCATCTGCGACCCCCACAACTTGTCCATGGGTGAGCAGGAGCGCCACTGCCGCGGCTACATTCGCCAGGTTTGGAAGAACGTGGGCTCGTTGATGGACGTGCCGGCGCCTGACATGATGACCAACGGCCAGCACATGCTCTGGATGTTGGACGAGTACGAGACCATTCGTGGCGAGAAGTACCCGGGCTTCATCACCGGCAAGCCCGTCGGCAGCGGTGGTTCTTTGGGCCGCACCGAAGCGACTGGTTTCGGCGTCATCTACACCTTGCGCGAGGCCTTGAAGGAACTCGGCATCGACATCACCAAGACCACGGCTGCCTTCCAGGGCTTCGGCAACGTCGCTCAGTACGCCGTCGATCTCTACACCAAGTTGGGCGGCAAGGCCATCTGCGTGGCTTGCTGGGACAACAACGACAAGAAGGCCTACACCTACCGCCGCATGTCCGGCATCGACCGCGTTGAGCTCCAGTCCATCACCGACAAGTTCGGTGGTATCGACAAGGAAAAGGCCATCGCGCTCGGTTACGAAATCTTGGACGGCAACGCCTGGATCGAGCAGGACGTGGACATCTTGGTCCCCGCCGCTCTCGAGAACCAGATCAACGCTGAGACCGTTCACAAGATCCACAAGAACGTCAAGGTCATCGTCGAAGGCGCCAATGGTCCGACCACGCCCGACGCCGACACCGTCATCAAGGAGCGCGGCATCTTCGTCATTCCGGACTTCCTCGCGAACGCCGGTGGTGTGACGTGCAGCTACTTCGAGCAGGTTCAGTGCAACATGAACTACTTCTGGGAGAAGGAAGAAGTTCTCCAGAAGCTCGACCAGAAGATGACGAACGCCTTCAAGGCCGTTTCGGCGCTTGCTCGTGAGAAGAACATCTACATGCGCGACGCTGCCTACGTCATCGCGGTTTCCCGCGTTGCAAAGGCCGCCCACGCTCGTGGTTGGGTCTAATCCCACGCGCTAACCTTCAACGCCCCAAGCGTTGAGTAAAAAGCCCTCGGATCTTCCGGGGGCTTTTTTTGTGTCCAGCCGTTTTCTGTCCTGCCAACTGCTACCGCCTCAAGCGCTGCTGTCGTTTCTTAAAAGAATCCCCTTGCTGCTCGCGTTGGCTCTTTGTTTTTTGCTGAGCGATTTCAAAGAAAACAAAGCTTTTGATGCACATTTGCTTAAATTAAAACGCATTTCAGGCTTGGTTTGATCGTTTCTGGCTCAAAAACACCGACCTAAGGCTCAAGAAATCGCTTGTTTTAAAAGAGCTGTCAAAACTGCAGTGTGCAGATTTTGTCCTTTCACACAGAAACCACCACTGAAGGCTGATGTTTTCTCTTTTCTGAGTAACTGTTTGAGCACTGCACACTGCTGAATGAGATTTGCTCACCAGAAACGGCACAGTGAACGGGTTCAGCAGCTGTTTTCTTAAGAGCGAACCGTTCACCACATACGTAGATTGCTCGGTTGCTTTCCATCCAACTCAGATCAGACAAAGAAGGTCTTTGCAGACTTGCAGAAAAGCATGGACCGCCTTGGGCGGTGTGTTGATTCTCAAGAAAGAACAAGAAGCGGAGGGAGTGGTTGAGGCTTGGGGCGCAAGAAAGAGCGCGAATGCAGGATTAGTTCTCTTCGCTCTCGGTTTCGGTGGCGGCTTCGCTGTCGTCGTCTTCGATGATCTTGCCGTCGTCCTCTGCGTCGACGTCGATGCTCATGGTGCCCTTGCTGCGCTTGGTCTTGCGAGCCTTTAAGCGCTGGCGAACATCTTCGGAGAGCTCGGACAATTCGTTTGCGAACTTCTCAAGCTGGGCCGAGGGACGCAAGCGAAGGATGACGTTGATGTTCTCAAACAGCTCCGTGCAGGCGTGCGACAGGTTCGTGCGTGCCGTCTTGACCACACCGTTTACACGCTCCGCCTCGTTTGCCTTGCGGTTCAAGAACAAAGAGGTGGCAACGATGATGTTCTGGCGCAGCTCTTCGATCCAAGGGTGAACCAATGCCGTCTGACGCAGTTCAACCGGAACGGTGTTGAGTTGCGTCAACAGACGCTCGTAGATGCCGAACTTGGTATCGTACGGCAGCTTGGTCGGGTTCTCGACCGCACCGTAGATCTTCCAGACTTCTTCGGCGGCTGCGCGCACGTTCTCTTCGGGGTGCACGAGCGACACCTTCAACTGCGCACCGATGTTGCGCCAATCCTTAGCCGCGGACTTGTCGACCGATCCAATCGAGCTCGAGAGCGTATTGTTCAGCGTACGCTCCATTGCGCGGTCCATCACCTCGACCAAGTCCACAAAGGTCGCCATGAACTCCGGCGGCACTTCGTAGTGCTTATGGATGAGTCGCTCGATTTCGTTGGCGAAACCGAACAAGCCATCGTTCGTCATGTGCGATAACTTGGGCGTCAGCAGCTTTCCCATGTTCATCTCCTCTGACCAAAGCTCGCAGGTTAAAAAGAACAGCACGGAAACGACGTGTAAGTCGAGAAATCCGTGGGCGAAGATCACTGTGAACAGTGCGCTGTTTTTATAACTGCACTCTGAGTAGTGAACAATGAGATGCGCACAGAAAATGTGCAGAAAATGCGTCTAGAGCAGTATTTAGGCATAAAAAAACGCGCCTTCGAACAGAAAGTTCAAAAGCGCGCTTTCATTTTGAAGGTCGCCAGAGAGTAAGAGAAGAAGTTCCCCCCCGAGAAATTGCTCTTTCTTACTCTCTGGCGAGAAGTTGATTCTGACTCACCGTTCTCATTCTGCGGATTTTCCAGGATGTTTCACAAAATGAACCAGAGCGAACGGTGAATCAGAAGATCACTTTTTAGGCGGACGCTTACAGCAGCTGGTCGTGTCCAGCTCGCCGCATTCGCTTAAAGCGGATTTGAGGGCGGTACACATACCGCGACTCTCGCAAGCACCACATCCACAGCCGTTTCCAGCCTTCGAATTAGAAAGCATTCGAATCTTGCGGAGGGCGCGAAAAACCAAATAGACAGCTGCGAACCCGACAATGAGAAAGACAATGATGGCTTCCATGAAGTCATCTACTCCTTAGCCGCCTTAAAGGAACAGCCGGCCGACTTGGTAGACGACGGTGGCGATCACATACGCGACAGCCGTCAAACCACCAAGCTGCATGAGCGCCCACTTCCAGCTGTTCGCCTCACGACGCGTCACCGCGATTGTTGCCATGCAAGGCGCCGAGATGAGCAAGAAGAGCATGAGGGCGATCCCGATTGCGGGGTTGTAATCCTTGCGAATGCGCTCTCGCAGATCATCGGACTCTTCGTCGGTCTCACCCATGGAGTACACGATGCCCATTTGCGCCACGAACACTTCCTTGGCTGCGAAGGCGCCGATGAGCGCGGTACCAATTCGCCAGTCAAAGCCCATGGGCTGAAGCACTGGTTCAATCGCCTGACCCACGCGGCCCGCGATGGAATTCTTTAAGGAGATTTCAGCCTTGACGTTCTCCACGTCGCTCTCTGTCATGACGGTCTTTCCGTCCTTTTCAGCCTGAGCGATCAGAGCTTGGACTTCAGCCGAAGGTTCTTCTCCATCGGGCGTATCGGCCACGACAACCACAGAACCCTTTTCGACCAGCTGATCGACTTCAAACTCTGTAGTCTTGGGGAAGGTCGTCGCCACCCACAGCGCAATCGACACCGCGAGAATGATGGTCCCAGCCTTCTTGAGGTACAGCCAACCACGCTCGAACATCTTGCGAATCATGGCGCGGAAGGTTGGCAAGCGATACGGCGGCAGCTCCATCACGAACGGCGCGTCTTCGCCTCTAAAGAACGTCTTGCGCAAGCAGAGCGCCAACACCAAGGCGAGCAGAATACCAAAG